>JAFGHB010000074.1 GCA_016930255.1 Methanomicrobia archaeon
ACTTCGTACTCTAATGATTTAAATGCTAAATCTCTAATTTTGTCATAGTAGCTAGGAGTGAATATGAGTTCTAGACTTTTTCCAGTTGTGATCATAAATTTTTTAAATAGAATAGTGCTTAGCTCGTTATAACTTGTGGAGGATAATATCCTTTTGCTCAAGAACTCCCCCTTAAATGTAGTCTCTGGCTCCCAACCAATAAGAGCCACATTAGCATAGTTTTTAACACTTTCGAGCAAGCTAATTTCATGGAAATGAACGAGAGATAACATGCCATCGGTAAGATAAACCGCACTCTCTGCGTAGTCAACGAGAAAATCTTGGGTTATTTCGAACTGCTGGTGTGCTGTTCCCTTTTTTTTTGACACTTGTTGAGCAATTGTTGGAGTCTCATCTATACCCGGGAATATAAAGGTAAAAGTACTAATAGGGTCATGCTTTTTGTCGATAGCTGCAACCACGGCTCGGGAATCCAGACCACCGCTTAAAGATACAGCTATTTTATGGCTCCCTCTCATCCTTCGCTCAACTGCTTGCTTAAATAGTTTAACTAATTCCTCTGCATAGTATTCTTCTGGATGATTTTGATCTGTTTCCTCGTAGTTAAATTCCCAATACTGCTCTAATGATGTTCTTCCTCTTTGCCAAGTTAAGATGGAAGCTGGAGGTAGCAGATTAATTCCCTTAAAGAACGTTTTGTCCCCTAACAAATGACTAAAAGCAAAGAACTCAGCCAATGCTTCGTCATTTATTTCTTTCTTAAACGTTTTATCCTGTAGAATTGCTTTTACCTCAGACGCAAAGAGCAGTCTTCCGTTATCCTCCGTATAATATAAAGGTCGTAATCCGTATCGGTCATTTACAATTAATAACTTCTGATTTTCCATATCTAATAATGCAATAACAAAAGAGCCGTTTAATTTTTCAACGAATGTATCACCATATTCCCCATAAAGATGTAAACAAAATTCTGGATCGTTATTAAAATAAAATTTATGCCCTTTTTGTTTTAACTCTTCCTTCTCTTTTTCATAATCGAAGATTTCACCGTCCATAAAAATGCATAAATTTTCATCTTCGTTGTAAATTGGCTGGGGTTCAGGATTTAAAATCCCCAAATGCACTCGGGCAAGTGCAAAATTGTCTTTGATGAAATTATCTATCTTATACCATGATTCGTGTTTTATCACACTAATCATGCTACTTAAAATGTTCTCATTTGTGTTCCACTCATCGGCGATACCGACTATTCCTGGCATTCTAAAAACCTCCAATTTCTGATGGTTTTCTGTGCACTACTCCCCCCTCTGATAACAAGTGACTTCATTTCTCCATCAAGCCCCTCCTTAGAAGTTCCTCATAATTGAGTTTATACACGGATAAATGCTGCTCAAAGTATTCACTCTCGCTTTTTTCTCCGGTGTAAATCTCAAAAGGCGCACTTGGAAGCTTCGTCCAATAATAGGAAGAATAAACACGCTCGTATCCCCCATCTTCTAACCGCTCCTCAAGTCCCCCTCGCCCATCTATAATTAGGAATACTTTTGATGCCTCTGTACTACTCGATAAATCCCTTAAATCTGCTAGGGACACCAGAGAAAGATCATTAGGGAGCTCACCTACTTCTGCTTTCAATCCGTTCAATTCCGAATACCACCGAAGCTGAGGATCGTACCTGTCTGGCGTCAGAATCAGGATTTCATCTCCATGGTCAGTGCCAGCTAAATAATCTACAACATCTTTCGTACATGTGTAACCAAGGTCTCCGTGGTAGGATAAGAACACAAAAGAGACGGGCATCGTAGAGAATATTACCACTATTGCGACTATAGTTCCTATCTTTTTTCGAGACTTCTGCTCCAATGCAAACGCATCTTTAAAACTAAAAACGCCTTTAGATGCTAAGATCGCAAAGGGCACCGCCAACGGAAGTATGTAATATTCATGGCTAGGTGGCGTTCTTGCAAGTACAAACGCTCCGTACGCTACTAGCCAAATTACTAATATAGTCCTCAAATCCCTCGATTTATACAGCTCGTACAACGTAAATAGCAAAACCAACGGGGATATCCCAACGAGTAATCCTCCTAAAGTATTGTTCCAGTTGGAAAACAACGATGTCCTGTGCAAGGCTACCCCGTAAACAAGCTGCGCAATACCTGAAGTGCCACCGTTGACTATGTGATATATCAAATAAACCAATATCGGAATAAATCCTATCAAAACGGGAATAACTGATCTCTTCAAAACTTCTAATCGCACATCTTTAACAAAAATTACCCAAACCCCTACAATTGCCAGTATCAAAATCGAAGGCTGCTTTGTAAACAAAGCCAATCCGAAGAATATTCCAAACGGTATAAAGCTCTTTTTGTGGTTATAAGCATAAACAAAACATGCGATCGAAGCCGTCATGAACGCAGTCATTACCATGTCGGTCTGAGCCTTTCCAGAAAGACGCACCACCCATGGAATGACTAAAAAAAATAACGAAGAGAGTATCGCAACATTTGGGTCAAAAAGCTCTTTTGCCAATAGATAAACGAAAAAAACCGCGAATATCGCCGCGAAAATGGAGGTCAGCCTCGCATTTATATCAGAAATGCCAAATAGCTTGAAAAAAGCAAACACAATCCATGAGTAAAAAGGCGGAACCGCCCAGTTTATGCTCCCTCCTCGCTCTTGAATCAAAAGTGAATGGTCGAAATAGCCTTTTGCTATGAGCGAGTAGTGCCCCTCATTCCAGCCATGGATAGGGTAAGAGGATAATGTAGCAAGGTAAAACCTTACTATAAGATATGAAATGCAAGCTGTGATTAGTATCAGTTCACTTTGGCATTCTCTTAGCATCTTTTTATTTCGCATCAGTCTCATACTCCCACACCCTTTTAGCGTAAATGAATGCTTGCTTGCCAAATATTTTATGGCAAAGTGGAAACTTAAGATATAATTTCAGAAGGAAGACTGATTTTGGAAGTTTATTTTTCGTAGTATAAGGCAAAAATTTTGGTCTACACTCTACAACTTTGAACCCGTTAATTTCTAAGATTTCAGACAAGCTTCTATCATCTAAAGGGGTTATATGATCAAAAAACATCCAGTAATCTTTGAAGCAAAATCTGATATTAGGCTGTAAAATCAAGAATTTTCCTCCCCCTTTTAGAACTCTGTAAACTTCTCTGATTGTTTTTATAATGTCTTCCTTGCTCAAGTGCTCAAGAAAATTATTGGCAAACACTAAACCGATACTTTTGGTTTTGATTTGTTTCATATCGGTAGAGCTAGCCATAACTATCTCAACATCATTCCCAGCAAATTTTTTAACGTCAGGATTTAAATCAAGAGCAATTTTTCTCTTTGCTTCGATATTATTTATGAATTCACAGTATCCAGCACCAATTTCAAGGATGGTCACATCTTCTGGGATGTATTTCTGAAAAAATTCTGAACAAAGCACCTGATACATTTCCTGTCGGAATTCAACATCTTCGCCAAATCTTCTGCGATACATTTCTTGATACGTGTCACTTGTTCCCATCTTTATTCACCCCAGCCCTTACCTTAAAATACCCCCTCGACGCAAACCCTATATGAACTGCAGAAATCGCCCCGAAAATATAAATTATTACGCCCCTTGCAATATGATCGACCAATGCTATTGATGTCCCGACACTGGTAGACACACCGAACAATGCAAGGACACCCGTAATTGATGCTTCATGTATCCCGATACCCGCGGGCGTCACCGGAAGCGCCTGCGCTATGAACGCTGCGATGCCCGAAACGGTCGCAAACAAAAAGGGAAGATCAATATTGATTGCTCTTGCAGCGAAAAAGATACTGAAAATCTCAAAGAACCAGATCGGTAACGAGAGCACGAAGCAGAGTAATAGTGCTGCTGCATTCCCACGTATTTCATCTAACCCGGCCTTTAAGAGCGCAACAGACTCGCCTATACTCGGGAATCTCCTTCCCAGCAACTTTACGAAAGATTTCTCGAATTTGTAGACCATTAAGAGCGCTATAAGCAATGCGACGGCAATTCCAAGCGATAGGGCGATCAGCCAGAGGAATTGTGGTCGATAGAACAGAGTCGCGGGCAACGCCAATAAAAAAGCAAGTGCTATCAGATCGAATATCCGTTCTACCACGATTGTCGAGAGGCTCATGCCAAGCGGCTTCCCTTCAGTTGTCTTTAACGCCACACCTCGTGCGATATCACCTACTCTGGCAGGCAATAAATAGTTCAAAAACCAGCTGAACATGATGCATTTGAAGAGTATCCCGCGTGACGCCACGTATCCAGCGCTTCTCAACAGAACGCTCCACCGCCACGTTCGCAGCACAAAGGTCAAGAGAATTGCCCCACAACAGAACGCCACCCAGGAGAGCGAAACCGTCCGTAAAAGGCCAAAAACCTCCGAGAAACCGGATAAGGTGAAAATACCAGCTAAAATAAGTACGCCAAGGAGCAGTGCTAGAAGAACACCGAGCCACGAACCGCACACGACCGCGCGGAATAAATCAGCCAGAGCGATGAGATTGCCCCAGACGAAGAGCTTGAGCAATCGCTTACCATACACGAGCCCGTTCTCCGATAATTTTAACTTCGCCTCGCCTCGCTCTCGGCCATGCCAGGTGACTGGCACCTCTGCGCTCTTAAAGCCCAGAATATGTGCTTTCAACGGCAACTCCACAGTAAGGTCAAATCCTTCTGCCTCCAAGTGCTCAATACCGATCGAATCCACTACCTCCTTCCTGTATGCTTTAAAGGCGTTGGTTACATCCTTATGTGGTATTCCGAAGAGAAAGCGGACGGTGTTGTTAAAAATTCGATTTGCAAAGAGCTTCGCTGCTGGATAATCCTCTGCAGAACCGCCTTTTATAAAACGCGAGCCATAAGCAACATCATACCCCGCCTCTAGCTTCTCCACCAGTTTTGGAATGTCATGAGGAGTGTCAGACAAATCTCCCATGATCGGAATGATGACATCGCCTTCAACGTGCTTGAAACCCTCCTTTAGTGCATTTCCAAATCCAGGTACGCTTGATCGGTGTACCGGTTTAATATGCGGATTCTTACGTGCTAGCGCATCAATAATAAACGGTGTGTTATCCGTGCTGTTATCATCTACCAAAACGAGTTCATGGTCCTCTGTCACAGCATGATTTTCTAAAGTCGGTACTAACCGCTCTATTAACCGCTCAATATTCCCTTCTTCGTTATGCGCAGGCACTACGCACGAAATCTTCATCTTGTCTTCACAATTTCAATATAAAAATCAAAAAAGGGCCTTATTCGCCCTCACCCACTCCACTAACTTCTCAACACCTTCTCTCGGATTGACTTCTGGTCTCCATCCCAGCTCTTCCTTCGCTTTTGATATATCTGAGATATATACCTTCTGGTCGGAGGGTCGCCAGTTAGAATAACCCACTTTTGTCCGTTTGCTCGTTATCTCTTCTACGGAATCCAAAAGCTCCAGAAGGGATAAAGTGTTTTCATACCCGCCGCCGATATTGAACACTTCCTGCTTTGAATTACTAGTGATAAACAAATCGTAAACTTTAACTAAATCATTAATATACAAAACATCTCTAACCTGTTTTCCATCGCCATAAATCGTGATCGGCTTACCTAACAATGTCGCAATCGTGAACCACGCAACCCACCCTTGGTCTTCAACACCAAATTGCCTTGTTCCGTAGATGCAACTCATCCTGAAGACTCCGGTTTTCAAGCCATAAACACGTGCGTAATCCTGCACGTAGATATCACCCGTAAATTTTGAGGCCCCGTAGGGCGTATGTTCGCACAAATCGGTCGGAAAATCCTCTGGTATCCCTTCCCGATAGATATCATCAGCAAATTCATATCTCTTCGAGGATTCAAGAACCGCTATTTTGTTAACGTTATCGCCGTAAACTTTGTTCGTCGAGCAGTAAATCAGACAGGGATTGACTTCACTTAATCGTGCTGCTTCTAACACATTAAAGGTTCCAAGTGCATTAATCTCAAAGTCGGTTTTTGGATTCTCTAGGGATGTGGTCACCGCCGTCTGCGCCGCTGTATGAATAAGTACATCCACATCCTTCGCTAATTCTGTTAGTTTATCCGCATCTCGAATATCACCCTTGATTAACTCGATCATTTCGTACTGCTTGAGATAATTCCAGTTATACAGCACATCTACTGCTTCATAGCCCAAAAGCTCCGAACGAGAGAGATTATCAAATACCACAACATCGTCGCCCTGTTTTGCATAATATTCCGCAACATGGCTTCCCACAAAGCCCGCGCCGCCCGTTACTAATATTCTCATCTTTCCACCAACCCCCTTTTCAAGAGTTCCTTATGCGCCACCTTGAACTTATCCTCTGCTTCTTCTCGCTCGCCCCATTTCACAAATTCTTGCATTCCCGTTTCAAAATCGACCGTTGGCTTGTAGCCCAGCTTTTTCGTGAGCTTCGTAATGTCCGCAAAACAATGTCGTATATCACCCGCTCGGTATTTTTGTGTTATTTCTGGTTCCAGCACTTTATCCTTGTTATACAAACCTAAAAGTACTTGCGCAATATCTAAAATATTCGTTGGGTTCCCCGTTCCCACATTGAATGCTTCATAATTTGCAGTTGCGTTTTCCATTGCTAATAGGTTTGCCTCCACGATGTCGTGAACAGAAACGAGATCGCGCGATTGCAAGCCTTCTTCAAAAATCAACGGAGGATTGTCATTCTTTATTCTAGAGGAAAAAATCGCGCAGACGCCCGTATAGGGATTGTTAAGTGATTGTCGTGGTCCATAGACATTAAAATAGCGAAGTGCAACAGTAGGAATGCCGTATGCCCTACCAACGGTTAAACACATCTCTTCCTGGTCCCGTTTCGTGATAGCATAAATCGACGTCGGTTGTAATGGCTTATCTTCGCTCGTAGCGATTGGGTGTACGATTTTACCGCAATTTGGACATCGCATTTCCCATTCTCTTCTCTTTAACTGCTCCTCTGTTCTCAGCTTCGGATGTACGATACCGCAATCTTCGCATTCATATGCGCCTTCGCCGTAAATGCTCATCGAAGAGGCAACAATCACTTTTTTCACTGAATGCTCTTCGTTCACTAACACATCCAGCAGCTTTGCCGTCGCCATCGTGTTCACGTCCACGTATTTCTCGACCTGATACATGCTCTGACCAACGCCTACCGCAGCAGCTTGATGAAACACTACCTCAGTATCTTCGACCGCCTTAGCTAGAACCCGTTCATCTCGGATATCTTCAAAACGATAGGTTGCCTTTTTGTTAAGATAATCTGGCTTTCCTTTTGTATGGACCTGCGGCTCCAGGTTATCGAGCACCAATACTTCGCTGCCCTTCTCCACGAGCTTATCCACCAGATGGCTTCCAATGAACCCTGCGCCGCCCGTTACTAAAATTTTCATGATCGATCGCTCCCTCCTATTCTATTAACCCGTTAGAAATGGTTTGCATTTATAGCTTTCTGCTTGAGCGAAAAATAATTCGAACTCTCAATTACCAATAGCTACCGCTGTTTGGCGGTTAGGAGTGGAATAACGCAGTTGAGCGGCCGTATAATTCTGCCAACTCAATCATGCTCCCTTCCGCTTTTTCCGTCGTCTTGACTTGACCTACAACGCCTTGATCTGACAAAGTTGTTTAGTATATTGCAACGATGCCTTCGTAAATATCCTTGTGCGATGTTTTTTCCGAGATCCTGCAGTAGTGCCAGTTATTATATCTTATTCTGGGGGGCTCAGTCAGAAAACCAAAAGCACTTTTATATCAAGGAGGATACTTAGTGATAGGAAGAATGCAACGACAGCATGAACAAGCGGAAAAGCGAGCACGCAAAATCGGGATGAAGATTCCCGTACCGCCCCTCGGCGTAGAAATTGCTACGCTACTGTTCATCTTTCTCGGTGTGGAATCGCTCATTTCACTGCTGCTCGCTCCCGATAGATTGAACGCACAGGGCTATTTACATATCGTTGCTCTTGCTGCGTTCCCCCTTGCCTACGGGATCTGGGCAGAGAAGAGATGGGGCTTTTATGCCACGCTTATCTTGATCGAACCTCTTCTGTTAATCTATCCATTCATCGTTGCCTTCAGCCCGTACTTTGGCATCGAATACAATTGGATATCCGTGCTCTCATTTGTCGCGGTGGGTTTGGCCGTTCTTCCTCTCCTCATCACAAACGAGCGCTATGCCGATTTGTTTAAAGGGACAAAATTGCAAATGGTCTTTGAAAAGCTCCCGTTTTTCAACGTGCTTTTCATTATCTTCGGGCTTGCCCTCGTTATTAGAACGGTATTACCTTACGATACCGTCTTCAAAGATACCGTACGGTTCGCCTCTGATGATGCGGTATTTCATATGCGATTGGTTGAGAACGCTTTATTCGGTGACCATTTTCCGTCTCGACCGTTCTTCGATGCCTATACCCTCTTCCCGCACGGAACGTATCTCCATTTTGCACCGCTCTTCGAGCAAATTATCATCTTCGCTACCTGGATTATTAGTCTTGGTGCACCGACGAAAGCGGTAATGGAAGCCGTCGGTGCATATTTCCCTGCTATACTTGGATCTTTGGTCGTTTTTCCCGTGTATATCATCGGCAAGGAGCTTTACAACAAATACGCGGGTTTTGTAGCTGCGGTATTAGTTGCAACGCTGCCGGGGCAGTTCCTCTCTCGTTCTATCATCGGGTTTACCGATCACCACGTTGCGGAAGCATTACTGAGCACCATACTGATGATGATTCTTATAATAGCGCTGAAACGCGCGAAGGCTGATATATCTGAAGGAGATATGTTGAGTTGGTTCGAGAAAAAACCCAAAGAGTGGCTGAAGAGCAAGAACTCCCCCTTCCTCTGCTATATCGCCCTGATTGTATTTCTCTTTTACGTGATACCGTGGGCGTGGTGGGTTTTTCTCGCGTTTATCCTCTTCCTTCTCGCACCGCTCATATTCACCGTCTGGAAAAAGCCTGATTCATATCTTCTTTACACCTGCTTAGCAGGTCTGGCTCTTGGATTTTATCTCCTCACCTGGTTTGCTGGGTTGGTCTTCATTTTCGTTATCTTCGCATACGGCGTTATTCACTATACTATAAACGGCCTGCGTGGCGAGTCAAACGAATATATTTGCGTTACGCTCATTCCGGTATTCCTCATTGCGCTGCTGATGATCCTCCCGTTCTTCGGGCGCCCGTTCCCCTACGATATCCGGCATGTCGCTACGTTAAGCATGGGCATCATCGTTTTTTCCATTCCGCCCCTGTTCAAATACCTTACTACGAAAGTCGGATACCGACACGAGTTCGCAAGCGAAGAGCGCGGTAAAGCTGAGCCCAATAAGCCACAAACAAGTGGAACCGAGTACGTGTGCCCGATCTGCGGTAAGAAATCAAAAACCGTTGGGATCGTAGAGCATATAAAACGGAAACATAGTAGTGAAGGTGAGTCAAAAAGCAACCGCAAAGTGATTAAACAATTCTTCGCTGACCATCCCGAGCTAAGCGCCGCTAAAAAATCAGGAATTGAGTCTATAAGTGGCTCGTCTCCGTTGGAAAAGATCGCCCACTACGAGTTCCTCTTACCTAGCCTTACGGTGCTCGTACTCTTTGTTCTGTCCTGGGTATTCTTCCCGTCAATATTAAACGCTTTCAACTGGTTCTCGCCCAGTGGCGTGCTCCTGACTATAGCGGAGAACCATCCAATGGACACGGAAACGGCCTGGATATGGTTTGGAATGCCGTTCTTCGTCTCACTCTTCGCCATGGCACTCCTGGTTATAAACGTCGTGAAGCGAGACAGGTCGGAAGAGGTTTTGCTATTGGTGTGGAGCGTTATCATAATGATTTCAGTTGGAGGATTTGGGGTATTTGGCATTGAAACCATCGGAATGAATCGGTTCGCTTATTATTACACCGTCAATGCCGCGATCCTTACGGGATTCTTTGCTGCCGTTGCTTTTGACGCATTAACAGATATCGGCGAATCAGAAAAAAAAGAAGAATCTGCAGCAACCATTCAATCCGCTAAGAAGGGGGCAAAAGCGAAAAGCAGTGAGTCAACGCTTGATTTACGGCTTATCGTCTTTGCATTCGCCATCATGGCCATCGCCATCTTGGGCCTCATCCAGGTTGGCATTGAATCTCTCATTCCACTTGCTGGTATCGTCGCGATTTTCTTTGTCTGGATGCATGTGGCAAACACAAAGAAAGCGACTATAGAGAGACCACTCAGAAAAACGCTTGCCATCTTGCTCATTATGGTTATTGTATTCTATCCGTTCCCCTTGAATGCCATTGCCAAGCCCTTTCCCTCTACCTCAAATCTACCGTTAAGTGCAGCTTACGCCATAAATACCGCCGAGCGGGGTATTGGCGCGGACGAAAACTGGTATGAAGCGCTGCGCTGGATGCGGAACAATACGCCAGAGCCCGGTGTTGATTATTATGGATTGTATGATGAACCTCCCCTAAATGACACCACTGGTGCCAGAGAGGATTATAACTACCCTTCATCAGCATATGGTGTCATGAGCTGGTGGGATTACGGCCACATGATCACTTGGATTGCACATCGTATCCCAAACGCCAACCCGTTCCAGCAAGGTATCGGTAAGCCAATAGGAGAAGACCCTCCCGGAGCTAGCACGTTCTTTATATTAAACACCGAAGAAGAGGCCAACGAGGTCGCCGACACACTCGGCGTACGATACGTGATCAGCGACTTCATGATGGCTGATATATGGAACGCCTACTACAACAAGTACGGCGCGATGACCGTCTGGGCTGGTGACCCGGAACGGTACAGTAGCCTCTCGTACTATTATACCACGATGGAGGCACGGTTACATATGTTCGACGGTGCCCAAACCGATGTGAATGGCATGATCGTCCCCGCATTGGCTCACTATCGTCTGGTGCACGAAGCACCGACGTTTGTCCTCCCCATGATCATTATGGATGAGAATACCGGAGCGATGTATTGGAGAAGTTTCTCCGCGGATTATAGTACAACCGCCACCCAAGCGCAGATTCTGCACGGGCATCTCTTCGATCTCCCCGTCGGCCCCTGGATCGAAGACCCCCTGAATGAGGAAGAGCTGCCTGAGATGTTAACGATGGCCTTTAATTCCTCTGGCATCCCGTTCTCTGAGCAGAGCACCGTGAGCAAGGTGAGTGAGGGCCAGTGGACGATCCGTGATGAGATCAACAATAACATATTCATCATTAACAAGGACGATGGTCAGTTGCAGGTTTATCTCTATGGAGTCAAGACCGGGCAGTCGAATGTCAAAGCATGGACGCCCGAATACATCCAGCCCGTGAGTTTCGTGAAAGTTTTTGAATACGTCGAGGGCGCACGAATAGAAGGGACTGCTTCTAATGGCTCTTTGATTACGATATCGACAGATATAACCACGAACTATGGAAGGACATTTACGTATGCTTTGGATACCACAGCCGCAGCTAATGACTCATATGAGTTTATCGTGCCGTATTCAACCGAAGGCCCTATGGATGGGGGTACGAATTTTGATGTCTCTGTCGCCCCGTACACACTAAAGGCAGGTCATTTCGAGAATGATACGATCGTATGGGATGTCGAGAAGGAGGTCCGAATCACCGAAGAAGAGGTTATAGATGGGAGAACGATACGAGTAGACCTCCTGGAGTGAACTTTTCTATCGTTTTTCTTAACGGGTTTCCCCGTCACTCGTGGTTTATAGATGGAGTTAGTGATTATTTACACGCCTTTATTACTCCACCATGCATGCTCATTGCTGCACCTGCGACAGCTCAATGTTGGTTTTCTGCCTTTTTGCACGTTTAAAGATCTTTTTTGCCCGTCTGCTCACACCGAGGTCAGTTTCCTATAGCTTTTTATAATATGACGACTTGGTAATAGTATAACACATCGTAGGAAGAATGAACATCCCTAGAATGGAAAGAGAGGGAAGGAAGGAAGAGAGTTATTGTACTTTGGGTTTCGTGACTTTCGGGACCGATAGCGAGAGCTTTAATTCCTTTTTCGTTCAGAGGTGATGATGAGATAAAAAATGAGTGAGAGAATACGGAAATGTCCCGAATGTGGATCGAAAAGTATTGTGGTAGATTCTAAGCATGCTGAACTTTATTGTGCTGACTGTGGGGTGGTATTAGTCGAGGATATCGTTGACCTCGGCCCCGAATGGCGTTCTTACGACGAAGAGCAAGCTGCTAAGAGGATACGTACCGGCCCACCTATGAGTTATCGGATACACGACAAGGGGTTGGGTACACCGATGCCTGGGCTGCCGGCACGCACGAAACGATTGCGAGGCATAAGCATCGACTCCAGTGATAAGACCCTTGCCCTCGCGCTCGTGGAGATCGACCGGATGGCGTGTGCACTGAAGTTGCCAAACAACATCAAGGAGGAGACGTCGGTATTGTACCGAAAGGCGATGAAGAAGAGTCTGATTAAGGGGCGGAGTATCGAGGAACTGGTCTCTGCGATGCTTTATATTACGTGCCGACGGTATGAAGTCCCGCGAACGCTCAAGGAGATCGCGGCGGTCTCAAGGAGTCCCCTGAAAAAGATACGAAGGGCATATATCTTCCTTATAAGGAAATTGGAGATAAAGCTCGCTCCGGCCGATCCTGCGCTTTACATCCCCCGCTTCTGCTCTAACCTTGGGTTGAGCGAGGAGATCCGGGAGCGTGCGATAGAAATACTGAAGGATGACAAGGGTACCGGCGTGGCGAAGGGCTGGGGGCCGATTGGTACCGCCTCGGCCGCAATTTATATCGCGGCGATTTTAAGTGGCGAGAAGATAACGGAGAAGGAGATAGCCAAAGTCGCGGGCACCACGGAGATTACCATTCGGGATAGATACAAGGAGCTGGTGAACCGATTAAACATAGATATCCTTTCGCCATACGCGTCGCGAGAAGGGGGTAATCTTATGGGTCTGGGGATTACGTAATTTTACTGCACTGCCTCTACAAGCAGTTAAGCCACCGACGAGTATGATTTTTGCCCTTTACACTGCGCATTCATTTCAGCCACATAGATGAGACGGATTGCTGAATTGAGGAACGAAACGGGGGGAGATGAAAGCGATAATAAGTGTATTCGATAAGGCAGGAGTGGCAGAATTCGCAAAAGCCCTGCATGAGCAAGAAATAGAGCTGCTCGCAACCGAAGGCACTGCACGGACGATTTCAGCAAGTGGAATGCCGGTAACCAGAGTTTCCGACTTCACGGGCTTTCCAGAGCTGCTCGGCGGGAAGGTGAAGACGTTACATCCTCGCATTCACGCTGGGATCGCAACCGGGGAAATAGGATTCGTGGTCGTGAATCTTATACCTCTAGACCTTGCATCCACATCCAAAAAGCCGTTGGATAAGATGGACATTGGCGGTGTCGCTATGCTCCGTAACGGGATAAAGAACTTTGAGCACGTCGCGGTTATCGTAGATCCTTCACGATATAATGAGATAATTGAAGAATTAAGACGGGAAGGAACAGTCACTCGCGACATGAAGCTGCGTTTAGCAAGGGACGCTTTGGAATACCTACGGGCCTACGATTCAAAGATCGCCGGGCTGTTAGAGCGGATGGAATAGTACGTCGATCGTTTCCTTTTTATTTTAATAGCCTCTCTTCGATCCTGTCCAATTTCTTCGTCAGATAATCGATAATGAGCCCGATAGAGATGAGTTGTATGGCGATCAAAATGAGAAAGGTCGTAAGAAGGGGGTAATACTCGTGCGTTAATCCGCCGAACGTGATTTGTTCGTAAACGGCGATTGAACCCGTTATCAATCCTACCACAATAAAAAAGAACGAAGGGAGCATAATCATCTTTGCGAGCAGTGAGGTCTCAGAAAATGCCACGGATAGCAACGCCGCGAACATTTTGTAGCCGTCCCGGATTGGTCGTAATTTTGATTTCCCCACGCGTTCCCGGTACTCAATGGGAATTTCGACGATTTTATAGCCGTGCTTCGCCGCTCGCACCGTCATCTTCGTCTCGAATTCTAAACTCTTCGCATTGACGTTCAATTTGTCAAACATCTCCCGCCTGAATGCTCTGAATCCCGTCTGGCTATCGGTGATCGTCATACAACTTATATACGCAGCGAGAAAGGAGAAGATGTGATTTCCCAGTTTATTTAACAACGGCATGTTCCGCACATCTCTGAGCCGCGAGCCCAGGACTAAATCCGCGCCCTTTTCAATCTCCGCTATACAATCGGGTACATATTTCGCCGGATAAGTGTAATCAGCATCGGTGAAGATAACAATGTCGCCCGTTGCGTGTTCGACACCTGTTCGTAATGCAGCAACTTTCCCTCTGTTCGTCTCGTGTTTGTACAATTTAACGTCATCATAGCTCGCTGCCACCTCAAAGGTCCGATCTGAAGAGCCGTCATCAACGACGATTATCTCGTCAACTTTATCCGAATATTCATCAATGACTAAGGGTAACCCCTTCTCTTCATTATACGCCGGAATTATCAGCGATGTTTTTAATCTCATTTCTTCTCTTTATTTAAAATACCGGATCGTCCGTTCTAACCCGTCCCTCAATTCTATCTTGGGCTCCCAACGTAAAATCTCTTTTGCTTTTGATATGTTGGGTTTCCTTCGCGGCGGGTCGTCTTTTGGCAACGGATAGAAGTGCAGCTCCGAAGACGATTCTGTGAGCTCTTTTATCACGCTCGCAAGGTCTAAAATGGTCATCTCTTCTTCGCTCCCGATGTTTACGATCGCCCCTTCTGCATCGTCTAAGAACGCAAGTCTGAGCAGCCCCTCTACCTGATCGGTAACGTAACAGAAGCTCCGTGTTTGTGTTCCGTCCCCGAAAATAGTAAGCGGCTTATCGCCCAATGCCTGCTCGATGAATCGGGGAATGACCCGCCCGTAAACTCCCTCTGCCCTCATCCTCGGGCCGTAGGTATTAAAGATTCGTGCTATTCGTGTATCTAAACCATGCTGCATCCTGTATGCAATCACATACGATTCTCCACAGCGTTTTGCCTCATCGTAGCAGCTTCTCGGCCCTATTGGATTTACATTGCCGCGATACTCTTCTGACGTCGGTATCTCTGTCTCTGGAGGCGCACCATAGATCTCGGATGTCGAAGTGTAAAGGAACCGTGCTCCATGCTTCTTCGCTATACCCAGAGCGATCCATATTCCCAGGGTGTTCGCCTTTAAAATCTGGATAGGGTATTGCTCGAACTCAAAAGGAGACGCCCTACTTGCAAGATGCATGACGATGTCCAGTGGTTCATCGAAGAAAATAGGTTGTGCGATGTCATGCTGGACGAACCTGAAATTATCCTTGTCCAGCAGATGTGATATATTGACTTTCAAGCCGCTGACGAGATTGTCCAGACAAATGACGCTCGCTCCCTCCTCTACAAGCGTTTCAGAAATCCAGGAGCCTAAAAAGCCTGCTCCTCCGGTAACCAAGACGCGCTTGCCTTCAATATCTTCGCTTATAGTGCCGAGATCTTTATGTATTTCTTCGATCTCTTTTGTCTCCATCTTTAGCCACCTTTAATGAATGCCTGCAATGAAACTTTTGAGCGCTTCTTTAAATCGTTCATCTCCTAAAGAAAGTTCAATATTCGACTTTATCCAGTCAAGCTTGTTCCCGATGTCATATCTCCTGCCCCCGTAGACGTAAGCGTATATCTTCTCGCTCGTGAGACGTAACGCATCGGTAAGTTGGATTTCATTCCCTTTCCCTGGCGGCGTCTGCTCAAGTGCATCAAAAATCGCGGGGGTCAAGATATACCTACCCAGGATTCCCAAATTTGAGGGCGCCTCTTCGGGCGAAGGTTTCTCCACTAAATCCTCAACGAGGTACGTATCTCCCTCAATCTCCTTTCCTTTTATTATCCCATAGCTGCTCAGTTTCTCTTTTGGCACCTCTTCAACAGCAATAATCGCAGCCTTAAATTCCTCGTATTTCTCGATTAACTCCGCGGTACACGCGGGGATTGTAATCGTATCGCCTAAAAGCAGAGCAAACGCCTCGTCACCTACAAAACTCTTCGCGTGGTAAACCGCATCTCCCAGCCCACGAGGCTCCTTCTGCCGCGTATAAAAGAGATTGACTCCTTTCATCAGCTCGTCGATCTCGTCTAAAAACTTGTTGTTCAGTTCGCTTTTACCAAAATGATCCTCTATCGCCCTTTTACCCTTCCCCGTTACAATCAGGATATCAGTTATCCCTGACGCTATCGCTTCTTCCACCACGTATTGTATAACGGGCTTATCAACGACAGGAAGCATCTCCTTGGGCTGTGCTTTCGTTGCGGGTAAAAATCGTGTTCCTAAACCCGCTGCCGGGATAACCGCCTTTTTTATCCTCATCACCAACACACCCCCTCATAAATCGCAGCCTCTTTCTTGGCTTTCTCAACCCTTCTTCCATCTATCACGATCTTACCCGTATAGTTTAAACTCTCGAACTCGCGCCATTCCGTCACAATCAACACGGCGTCGGTGTCGAGCACCGCCTCGGGTGAAGCGCACTCCATCTGAGGATACCGCTTTTTGAAGGCATCCATCGCTTTGGGGTCATAAACCACCACATGAGCCTCTTCTTCAATCAATCGCTCGATAATCGGAACCGCTCTGCTTTCGCGAATATCGTCCGTATCTGGCTTGAACGTTAAGCCTAAAACACCTATCTTCCGCCCTTTTAACTCAGGAATATGCTTTTTGAGGACCGTGACCAATCTTAAAGGCTGTTCATCGTTCGCGGTAATCACCGCTTTCAGAATCTGTGGCGTTTCGCCTAGCTCTTCTGCTTTCGCTATCAAGGCTCTGACATCTTTAGGAAAACAAGAACCCCCGAATCCGATGCCCGCTCTGAAAAATGACGGATTTATCCTGCCATCAAGCCCCACTCCCTTGAATACGTCGTAGGCATCTATTCCCAATCTCTTGCAGATATTACCTATCTCGTTTGCAAAGCTAATTTTGGTAGCAAGGAACGAATTACTGACGTATTTGATCATCTCGGCCGTCTTTATGCCAGTACTCAGCTTAGGACCGCTAAAAGGTTGATAGAGCTCTTCCAGAGTCCGTTTTGAGCGCTCATCTTCCACACCAAAAACGATTCTATCGGGTTTGAAGAAATCTTCAACTGCACTGCCTTCCCTGAGGAATTCGGGATTCATTGCGAGCCCAAAATCATCGCCTGCTTTTTTATGTGATACGCTTTCGATTATCGGTCTTACGACTTCTTCTGTCGTTCCCGGTACAACGGTGCTCTTGACGACCACCACATGGAAGTTTGTCTTCTTTTCGAGAACCTTGCCTATATCTTCCGCCGCAGATTTGATATATTTGAGATCAATCGACCCGTCAGCCTTCGAGGGCGTGCCCACGCATATAAAGGTGATATCGCTATATTCGAGTTCTCTGTAATCCACGGTTGCGTGAAGTCTCCCTTTGTTTTTCACAATGAGTTCCTCCAAACCTAGCTCGAATATCGGCGATCTTGCCGAGTTTAGGGTATTAATCTTCTCCTCATCGATATCAACGAAAAGTACCTCATTCCCCAGTTCGGCAAAACCTGCTCCTGTTACGGTGCCAACATAGCCGCACCCGATTATGCTGATTTTCATGCTATTTTGTTTTTGTGTGGTCCTACAAAGTGTTAGAATAATCATTTATCCCTGCCCCTTCATCAAACAGGCCATCTAACACCAATCAACATCATGCTTTTTCTTTTTATAAAAAGCCTTGTAAAAGAAAAGATCGCTGTGCGTGTGTGTGTTCCGATTCGATTAAACGTGCATTCTAAGCGAACTCAAAGGGCGGTATGTGATCCCCATAGTCCTTCTGCGCATCGATGAGCCTTTCTCGTTGCTCTTCCAAGACCGTAAAGAGCTCTTGCGGCGTATCAGGAACTTCTGTCTTGTAGAACTCCGTCACGCGCTCGATCTTCGCTAAGTTCTCCGCGATCCGCACCGTGAATTGTTCGACGTAATCCTCTAGGGGATATTCCTTATCAAGTACCGCTTTAAACAGCTGCTTGAGGTCGTCGTATTTCGGTATGAGTCCGGTAGGCGTCTTTATAGCCTCAACTTCATTATGTGAGCGCCGTTCCATCCATTTGAGCCAGACCGCTTTGTCCGTTTTATCGTTCACGAATCTGCCCGCCGCGTCTCGTAAGAAGTAATTCACGGAGAATATACGAGGCGGCTTTTGCAATTTCGTGTCGAATTTTAGATGGTGCGTTATATAGTCACCAAGGGGAATGGAGAGGAAATCGAGGTTTGACATTGGGTTGATTTTTCGCACTCCTTCTTGCCCCAACGTTGCCGCGGTCGTTTCTGACTCCAGTGCCGCGCCCATGGTAATAACCCCGTGCACCCAATCAAAGGATTCTTCTACCGGCACTTTCGTGTCTGAGTCGCGTCCACCGTAGATTATCCCGCCGATAACGACGCCATCAGGATTGTCAAGTTCGGGGTCCACGTTCTCTAACCGCTTCATGTCCAGAGTGAACCGTGCATTTGGATGTGACGGCGGTATCTCGTTACCCTCGGCATCCTGCTTCCCAAGCTGCCATGCTCCCGAATGGTTGAACCCTCTTTTAGGCGGTTTGCCATCCTTACCAATCCAGTAGACACCCTTTTCTTCCGTGACCAGGACATTAGAAAAAATGACCGCGCCCGGGCTATGGAGTGCGCCCCAGATAATGCGGTCATCCCGGGAGTTTACGCCCTGTATAATGCCAAATATACCCTTCTCCGGGTTTACTGCACGTAGCACGCCCGCTTTTGCCCGTAAGTACGCGATATCATCACCAACGATGCTCTCCCCTTTTATCATCGACGTAGAAGTCTTGCCACAGAGCGAAGGAAAGGCGCCGGTAAAGTACGTTATCCGGTCACTTGGGCCGTGCACACCCATGATGAACATGTGCTCAGTGAGCCACCCTTCTTGTGACGCTCTCTTTATTGCAGGGCGCATAGCCAGCTTCTTGAGGCCTATCGTATTGCCGCCGTACTGCGTATTCGCAGTGTACACCGTTTCATCCTCAAGATCGATATACACCCGCCGTTTAGCAATATTCTTTGAGGTCTTCCGCTCGTCCAGTTCGCCTGCGGAATGCACGAACTTTAAGAACCGCGCCGCTTTACCCAATCGCACGAATTCCTCGTAGCCCTGCCGATACAGCAGGTCTTCCGAATGCGCCACATAGCCGGAATCGGTGAGCTGGAGACAGGGGATAGAAAACTCCGAATTGAGCGGCCCCAAACAGAAGAAGCGCACAAACAACTGATGCCCCTGCATGATGTCTTTCAGTATCTCACGAATCTCTTTGAGCCCCTCCGCTCTATCCATCGCGTTTATATTCGAGCCTAAATCAACACCTTCCGGTAGAAGGAACTTCGTATTCTTCTTATCCCGTGCTTGGTCATAATAGCCGTCGAAATGGACCGTATGCCCGCTCAACGCAAGCTCCATTTCCTCTCCAGCTCTTATCGCTTCTTGCCTGACATGCTGGATATCTTCCGGCGAATCCGTGCAGACGAACACCCTATCCGGATTGCACAGCTCGACGTACGTAGCAATAAAATGATGAAGCTCGGGGTTAGCGATCTTCATAAGTTTCTGATAATTTTCAGCCCCTAATCGGCCCTTCAGCACATTCATGGTCTTCTCATCTTCCATCGGTTATCCTCCATTTCATTCGCTTTCCTCTCGTTTGGTTGGGTAAGCGTAACCAAAAGGAATAGAAAGATAGCTATTTATAAACTTTTCGATATTTATTTTTAACAAATGGCGGAAATGAAGCTGAAAAATAAGGACAAATGCATACTTCGGGCGCTGCTGGAGAACGGGAGGTATTCGTATTCGGAGCTGGGGCGGAGGTGCGAAGTAAGCCGCCAGGTGGCTTTGGAACGCGTGAAGAAGCTATCTGAAAGGGGTGTTTTAAAGAGCTTTTCGGTCTCTTTAGACGCGGAAAAACTCGGGTTCGCTTTTCAAGCCTACATGCTCATGATCGCGAAGCCTGAGGGGAAGCTGCGAGAAGAACTCATTGAATTCCTGCGTACGAGTGAGCATGTGCGTAGCATCCATCTCCTCTTCGGCCGGTTTGACTTCTTTATGGAGCTCCTATTCAAGGATAAAGAAGAAATGACCCGGTTCTTAAGGGCGCTACAGTCTTTTGACGCCGTCGAGCGGACGGAAACATTCATAGTGAATCAAACGATAAAGGATAAACCAGAGGACGCGTTTTTAGCGTGTTTACGCACATGAGGGTCGTGTTAGCTACCGGACGGAAAGCGGAAGAGATGGTTAAAGCTGCGGTGAAAGCTGCGACTGTGAGTGCGCCCCAGATAACCTGCGAAGTGCTTACGCAGAGCTTGAATATCGCCGCTTTTTCCACGCCTCGTTCGCTAAAGAAGGCACTTGAGAACTGTGATGCATCCGAAAAGATAGGTAGGGATCTCATTTTGGTTTCCGGGTTTTGCACAGCGGATTTCAGCGATTTAGAGAAGGAGATAGCCACACCAATCAGATTGGGACCCCGACATGCGTACGACATCGACGAGGCATTACAGTTCGTAGAAGAGGTGGAGTTCTCGCCACATACGCCTGCTGATGTCTTCCTGGCTGAGAAGCGGCGAGCAAATGCGAAACAGCAGCTGGACGAGTTAGAACGTAGAGTACGTGAGACATTCTCCGTAAAGGGCGTGAAAATCGGTGGCGGCGCACGAATGAAGGTCTGTGCAGAACTCGTGGACGCAACGCTGATGACCGAGGATGCGATAGCGCGAATGGTAGAGCACTACCTGAAGAGCGGCGCGGACATTCTGGATATCGGCGTTCATATCGGCGCGACGCACGCAGAAGTGGATAGTGCGGTACAAGCCGCATTGGCGTTCGCACCGGACGTTCCTATCTCCATTGATACGCTGGATCCCGAGCTCATACGCGTGGGTATCGAAAACGGCGTGGATATGGTGCTCAGCTTGAATAAAGATAATATCCCTGCGGTGGGTGATGTAGTAGCAGAAAGGGACGTAGCAGCGGTCGTAATTCCTGACAGCGAAGGTACACACGAGAGTCTCGAGAGCTTGCTTGCAAACCTGAAAATGGCGGAAGAGCACGGCATAACGCGCATCATTGCCGATCCCCTCTTGAACACCATTGGCTACGGAATTGCGGAATCCTTGTACAACTATTATCGGTTTAGATTGCAAGAAAGGGATACGCCGCTTTTCTTCGGCATTGGCAACGTTACCGAGCTTACGGACGCGGATTCGATAGGGATAAACGCGACCCTGGCAGGCATCGCCTCTGAACTGTGCGCAGATATCCTCTTCACTACAGAATGCAGTGATAAAGCGCGCGGGAGCGTAAGAGAGCTGCGGATAGCGTCGGAGATGATGATACTCTCGAAGGCACGCGGCAGTGCGCCGAAGGATGTCGGAATCGATCTTTTAACGCTCAAGGAGAAGCGAAGAAAACCCGTCAAGAGCATCCCTCATGACGAGAAGTTTATCGTGGCGACGAGGAACGAAACGTGGAATCTTGACCCTAAAGGCTGCTTCAGGATCTCTATTGGGGAGGTAGACGGCGCCGGTAAGGAGGACGATAAGATGATCTGCGCGCAGCATTCGCCTTCCGGCAGGCGGATAATAGGGAAGAGCGCGCAAGAGATAATGGATACCATCCTGCGCTTGGATCTGGTTTCACGACTCGAGCACGCTTCATACCTGGGCAAAGAGCTGGCAAAAGCCGAACTCGCGCTACGATTGGATCGGAGTTATGAGCAAGACGAAACGCTCTTTTAATAGCCGGGCGTACGACGGTACGTCGCCAGAAAATACATTACGTAACCGAGGTCTGTTTTTGGATTGAAGAACTTTTCGCCTAGAGCTGCAATATTGCTGGATCATGAGGGATAATAGTGAGTGAGATAAAAGAAGAAGCTCTACAATCAGGTTATGTGTTACGTTACTTGACTTAACTTGATTTAACTTAACGATGAAGGAATTATTGGAATGGAAAAAAAGAAAGAGACCGCTCGTGGTGGTGTAAAGCTTGAGGCGAAGCTTCTTGTGTTACTCGGCATGGTGGTAGCCAGCGTGCTCACTGCGCTTTATGCTGGCTTTGTCGAGCAGGTAACCATTGTTTATACCCACTTTTTCTATATCCCTATCCTGTTAGCCGGCATGTGGTACAGGAGGAAGGAGGCTGTTGCCGTTGCGCTATTTCTCGGCATCGTGCACATTCTCATAACGTATTTCTCGCCAGCCCCGCTTACCGCGAATGAATTTGGAAGAGCTGCTATTTTCGTCCTCGTTGCGTACGTTATCGGGTATGTGAGCGAGCAAAGGGCTGAACGCGAGGATGCGGTGCGAGAGCGCGAGGAACGATATAGCACCTTCTTGGATTCAACATCGGAATTGTCATTTCTAAAAGACGACCAGTTCAGATTTATACTCGTCAATAAAGCTCTTTCCGAATACTTTGGGAAGAAGGCAGAAGAAATCATCGGCAAGACGGATTTTGACTTCATGCCCGAACCTGCAGCTGAACAGTGCAGAAACACCGACAAAAAAGCCATCGCGGCAGGAACTGTTGTGGTAACCGAAGAACAAGCTGGTGATCGAATATTAGAAACCCTGAAATTCCCGGTCAGACTCGGTGACAACAAGATCGGCGTAGGTGCATACATCCGGGACATCACCGAGCAGAAGCGGATGGAGGATGCGCTGCGGGAGAGCGAAGAGAAAGTACGTTTAGTCACCGATCAGATCACGGATGTTGTATGGAGCATGGATTTAAAAGAAAACTTCACCTTCGTAACACCTTCTATCGAACGAATAACAGGATACACGGTTGACGAAATCCGCTCACTAACGTTCAATCAACTCCTAACTCCGGAATCTTATAAGACCGCAATGGAGCTCATTAATCAGCGCATGAAAGTGGAAAACCATAAACCAGTGACGATGGAACTGGAACAGATATGTAAAGATGGATCTAGGGTGTGGTGTGAAATAACAGCTATCTTCGTGGTAGATCAAAATAACCGCCCCACTGGAATAGTTGGAGTAACGCGTGACATCAATGAACGCAAGCAGGCAGAAGAAGCGATGCGGGAGAGTGAAAAGAGGTATCGTAGTCTCTTTGAGGATTCTCCCATTGCTCTGTGGCTGGAAGATTTCTCTGCTATTAAGAACTTTTTCGATTCATTACGAGCGTCGGGCGTCAGCGATTTTAGGGCCTATAGTGAGCACCACCCTGAAGTTGTTGCCACCTGTGCAACTCAGATGAAGGTGCTTGATGTGAATGTGGCAACCCTTACGTTGTATAACGCGAGGAGCAAGGAAGAGTTACTGGGCGGTTTAACCTCCATTTTCGTTCCAGAGTCATTCGATGCATTCCGAGAGAACCTTATTGCTCTGCTTGAAGGAAAAACCGATTTTGAAATTGAGGCTATCAATCAGACGCTGACTGGCGAGATGCTTGACCTTATCGTCCAGTGGTCTGTGCTTCCCGGCTATGAAGATTCGTGGTCTCGGGTGTTGGTTTCCTCTGTAGACATCACTGACCGGAAGCGGGCAGAAGCGGCACTGCGCGAGAGCGAAGCCCAACTGTCCAACGCCATGGAAATCGCTCAACTGGGGTATTGGGAGTATGACGTAGCTAAAGACCTGTTTACTTTCAACGATCACTTCTACGCCATTTTTCGCACCTCGGCTGAGCAAGTCGGCGGCTATACGATGTCATCTGCTCGTTACGCTCAACTTTTCGTGCATCCCGACGATAGAGAGGTAGTCGGTATCGAGATTCGGAAAGCCATTGAAACCACAGATCCCCATTTCAGTCGCCAACTGGAACACCGCATTATCTATGCCGACGGCGAGATCGGCTACATCACCGTCCGCTTCTTTATCCTCAAAGATAATCAGGGTCGTACGGTCAAGACTTACGGCGCGAATCAAGACATCACCGAGCGCAAACGGATGGAAGACGAACTCCGGCGATCGGAAACCCTGTACCGGACCTTCTTCGAAGCTACTGGTGTCCCTACCGTGATTCTTGACGAGGACGGGACCTTTTATCAGGTAAACGCAGAAGGCGCGAAAATCTCGGGATTCACCAAAGAGGAGCTGGAAGGCAAGAAGAGCTGGACCGAGTTCATCGCGAAAAAAGAAGATCTTGAGATGATGCGAGAAATCCACCGATTACGAAGAACCGATCCCGATCAAGCTCCCATGAACTATGAATTCCTGTTCAAAGACCGCTACGGAAATCTTCGGAACATCTACGTGACCGCTACACTCATCCCCGGAACAAAACGGAGTGTGGTATCCTTTGCGGACCTTACCGAACGGAAGCGTGCAGAGGATGCGCTCAAGGAGAGCGAAAAAAAGTACAGAACTTTTGTAGACACTGCAAGCGATTTAATGCTCATTGCGGACAAAGATGGAAAGATTACTGATGTAAATCAATCAATGGCCAGAACGTTAAGATATTCCGGAGAAGAACTGCTTGGAATGCCTATTACTCAGCTTTTAAGTAAGGAATCGTTGGAAAAAGATTTCAAACCAAACTGGGAGGAATTCATCACAGAAGGAAAAATCAGTCTTGGAACTACTTTTGCAACAAAGGATGGGGAAGAGATTTACGGTGAAATAAAGGTTGTTGCTGTTTATGATAGTGACGGCGAGTATGCAGGAAGTAGAGCGGTATTTCGCGACCTCACCGAGCGCAAGCAAGCAGAGGAGGAGCGAGATCGTATTCTTAAAGAGCTTGAAGCAAAGAACCGCGAACTCGAACGATTCACCTACACCGTCTCTCACGATTTACGGTCGCCACTCGTTACCATACAGGGATTCACCGGTATGCTCCAAAACGATTTAGAACGGGATAACAAAGAGAAAGCGAAGACCGATTTGCAGTACATAGCAAACGCAACGACAAAGATGGACCGCCTTTTACGTGATACACTGCAGCTCTCTCGTATCGGGCGCATAGCAAATCCACCCGAGGATGTGCCGTTTGGAGCAATTGTTCAAGACGCACTGGAGCAGACTACAGAGCAGATAAAGTCGAGTGGCGTTGAGGTATCCGTGGCCGAGGACTTGCCTACGGTTCACGTGGATCGGATGCGGATAGCAGAGGTGCTGGTGAACCTTATTGGGAATAGCGTGCGGTACCGGGGCGAACAACCGCATCCGAAAATTGAGATCGGGTATCGCACAGAGGATAAAGAAACCGTGTTCTTCGTGAAGGATAATGGCATCGGTATAGATAAAACAGAGCACGAGAAGGTCTTCGAGCTGTTCTATCGTGTGGACGCACATGGTGAAGGATCGGGTGCCGGGCTCGCGATCGTGAAGCGGATCATCGAGGTGCACGGCGGTCGAATCTGGATGGAATCGGAGATAGGCAAAGGCACTACGGTCTGTTTTACGCTGCTCGTGGTGTGAAGCGAGAAAAAGAGCACGGCGAACAAGAGAAGGAAGTTGTACGTCCCATAAAAGAGGACGAATGTGCTTTTAAATAAGAACGAGTACTAAAAGAAAAGAGGATACCGCAGGAACGATGACGCGAACGAAAGATATACTCGCCGGCTGGCTTGAGCTTTCTGGATTCCCAAAGTTCACAACTTCCATGATTCCCTTTCTCCTGGGCGCGGTCGTCGCCTGGGTCGAAGACCCCGGTACCTTTGACGGCCCGGTACTCGCAATCTCGTTGCTTGCCGTATTCCTGATTTCCGAGTTCTGCTTTGTGCTCAATGCGAGCAGCATCTACGCCGATCTAAAGCGAAAAGGATTCGATCCCGATCATATCGCGGGCGCAAGCAGGCTTCATAATACCGCGGCCAGCGGCCGATTCAACGCATTCGCGAAGGGGCTGATAACGGCGAAGCAGGCGGATATCGGCGCGTATCTCTGTGTCGTGGCTGCGATACCGCTCGGCGTGCTCTTGCAGTTCCGTTTCCATACCGGGATTCTGACGCTGCCCATCGGTCTCATCGGTATCTTCATTGCGTACGCTTATTCACGCGGCCCGCGGCTCTCGTACCACGGCCTGGGCGAAGTAGCGATAACGACCGGTGTAGGCTGGATAACGGTCTTCAGCGGCTACTATCTGCAAGCAGGCCACGTGAGCTGGCTCCCGACGATCGTCGCCCTGCCCTGGGTGATCGACGTCTTCAAGCTGAAAATAACGCGCGAAATACCGGATTTCGAGTGCGACGGGTTAATAAACCGCAGGAACCTGGTTGTTCGCTGGGGCAAGCACGTGGCGGCCAGCCTGTATCTACCGCTGACACTGTGCTCCTGGCTCACATTTATCCCCCTGCTCTTCCTCGATATCGGCATCCCCTACCCGCTTTTTCTGCTGCTCGTGCTACCGATGTACTTCACGGCAAAGAGCTTTCGGCTCATACCAGCATTTAAAAGCAGTTTGAACAAAGGGAGCAGCAAAGAGGCAATCAAGAAACAAGTCAAAGCGATAACGAAGAATGCCTTCACGGGCATGATTCTGATTCCTGTTGCACTCATCGTGATTCTTGGGGTTGCGGCGGTGCTGTGAGCGTAAAAGAAGTCTTAAAGGACGATTCACCACGGTATCTAGATAAGCCTGACCCTGCGACCTTCTTTTCTTGTAAATCACGAGAAAAATGGAAACATACTTAACGCACGTGTGCATTAGTTCAGGATAAGGTGGTATGAGTTGTGGTGATAGATCAGGCAGAAATTCACCGGAAAAGCGAGAGTGGAAAAGTCGAGGAACGCAGAGAGGCACTCAAGCACCTTAAAAGCGATTTTGCTGATTTGCCTGACAAAGCTGCGGCATGGCTCGACCTCCACCGGCTCACCGGCGACGAAAACGGAGATGTGCGTTGGAGAGCAGCGGATGCACTAGGCGCGGCCTTTACCCACGTTCCTGACAAAGCTGCGGCATGGCACGATTTGCATCGGCTAATGGACGACGAAGACTGCCTTGTGCGGTTGGTAGCCGCGAATGCACTGGGCGCCACCTTCCCTTATGTCCCTGACAAAGCTGCGGCATGGCACGATTTGCATCGGCTCGCGAACGACGAATACAGCGATGTGCGGTTGGTAGCCGCGAATGCACTGGGCGCGGCCTTTACCCACGTTCCTGACAAAGAAGCGGCATGGCACGATTTGCATCGGCTCACGAACGACGAATACAGAGATGTGCGGTGTGAAGCCGCGAATGCACTGGGAGCCACCTTCCCTTATGTCCCTGACAAAGCTGCGGCATGGCTCGACCTTCACCGGCTCACCGGTGACGATGCCCGTTCTGTGCGCGGGAGAACTGCGGGTGCACTGGGCACGGCGTTTACGCACGTCCCTGACAGAGAAGAGGCCTGGGACAACCTCCACCGGCTCACCGGCGACGAAGACAGTGATGTGCGCGTTCAGGCGAATTACGCGCTCGGCAGAGCTTCTATACTCAAGGCCACCGAGGCAAAAACTGAAGAAGATTTCCGCAAAGAGATTGAAAATGCTTTATCCTTTTTTGAACAAACCTCACATGAATCGTGGCTTTACGAAAACCCTGCAAGATTCTGTCTTCCGTTTTACCGCTCTTTTTATATGATTACGTTCAAGAAACAGGAAGCGGAAGCTGAGGTGCAGAGCTATCTTGCCGAGGCTAAAAACGAAACGTGGGGCTCAGAGAGTAAAGAAAAACTCCTCGAAGCCGTAGAAAATCTCGCGGATGCTCTTAGAGAAGTTCAGGATGCGTCAAAAATGGATTTCGACATGATGAAAAGCGATCTCAAAGCGTACAAGCAATACTGTGATCGGGCTGCGGATCTCCTCCGCACCACCGAAGAAAAAGCACCCACGGCATCGAAATTGATCAAAAGGGGACTGCCGATAATCAATCGGAAGATACAAGAATTACTTGCTGAAATTGACAAAAAGGCGAAAATTCTCTGCGATGCTGCAAGCGGCACAAAAGCCGAAGACTACGTTTACCCCACCTGCAAGGAAGTTCGAGAGCTCATCAAGATAAGGAACGAAGATGAGTTAGAAAAACGTGTTGAAGCGCTCATTCCTAATCTACGATTCATGGGCGAGAGCCTTCCGGAAGCTGAGCGAATTTTTGTTCTCAACAAAGTTGAAACCATTTCATCTGCAGAATATCTCGAGGATAAATTAGGACTGCTAAATGAAATCATCGTTTATGTGACACCGCATATCCGTCTTTCAGAAAAAATCGATGAGCTACTGGGGTATGTTCGAAGAATAGAGTCGTCGTGTAATCAAATTATACGGGATATCGAAGAAAAAGGTGTTACGCTCAAAGCGGAAGATAAACACGAGTTGAAAACGTTAGCTGATGATTTAAAAGCGGCTAACAAAGAGCAGCTCACTCAGTTCGCACAAGAATTCATCAAACTGCTTGAAGACCCCGAAATCCAGCAGGAATTGGAGAAGCATGCACCGAAAGAGAGATCACGAATAAAGAGAGCGTTTTCGACTATAGGAAGAATAGCCAATGAACTCGGAATTGCAGTGAGTGCTGCCGTAACTGCTGAAGGGCTCCTTCCCCAGATTGAGGCTATTATGGCCCAGATGGGGGTTATTAGCCACATAAATCCGGCACTCGCCGCGGCACTCATCCTGATACCCCTCGTCGCACTCAAGGAACGGACGTTGAAATGAAGGGAGTTTTTCCTTAAAATCCACAACACGCAACAGCGAGCAGCAGCTTCATCGAAACCGTCTCATGTAGCGCCACTCGACAAATTTCTTGATATGGTACGCAAAAGGCTTAAACATGCGTCTGCCTGAGAATGCCACGGCTTTATCTGCACCCATTGATATTAAGGCACGCGGATTCGCTCTAGTGTTCTTGGGCTTGTAGGCGCTCAATTCCTGGTTGTTCAGTGTACGGAGGATATTCTTCGCCGCGGTTTTGCCCTGATACTCCGCCTCCTCGACGTTCTGGCCCGAGCAGACACCGTCACGTTCGAAGTACGCGGTATCGCCAACGGCAAACACCTCTTCCATGCCTTCCACACGGAGATACTGATCCAGTTTCAGCCAGCCCTTCACCTTTGGAAGATTGAGTCGCTCCAGCAGGCTGTTCGGTTTTATCCCCGCGGTCCAGATAATTAGATCGTACGGGAGTTTCTGTCCGCTTTTGAACGTTATCTTGTGCGCGCTTACCTCCTGCACCGCCGTCTCCGTCAACGCTTCCACGCCGCGAGCACAGAGGAACTCCTCGACGCAGTCTGCTACTTTGTCATAGGGACAGGCGGGGAGCATTCGCGGCATCATCTCGACGAGGCAGATTCGGGCGTCTAAGGCTAAGCGTCGAGCCTTGAAATAATCGACCAGTTCACCGGCTACTTCCACTCCGCTCAGGCCTGCTCCGATAACCATAATAGTCGGCTTTTGTGCATGCTCAAGGGCAACAACTGCGTCCCTGGTCGCTAACGTCGCCTGTAAGGTATGCACGGTATGCGAAAACTCCTCTGCCCCGGGGATGCCGAAAAACGTCTGTTCCGCGCCGAGCGCGATGACGAGGAAATCGTACGCGATGTCATTTTCTTCGCCCTGGATCATGTCTCTGGTCTTCACGAGTTTCGCCTGGAAGTCAATATCCACAACCTCTGCGTGTACGAATCGCGCACTATTCTTCGCTGCGAATCGGTTCAAATCGCTCGAGATCTCTTCCGGGGTGACTTTTCCGCTCAAAAGCTCCGGATAGGCCGGCTGGTACTCAAATCGTGTGCTACGGTCTACTAAGATAAGGTCGAGATCTTTTGTATGCTTTCGTAATGTACGTGCGACTTCCACGCCGCCGAATCCGCAGCCCAGCACGACAACCTTCATAGTAAAACAATATCAACGCCCATCTATCTATAATTTAATGGTAAACCCCGTTTCCCGCAGATTTATTGAGATCATCGCGTGTGTGAGTGAGCATGACCATCGAAGATGAGATCAAGGACATAGAGGACGAAATACGGACGACTTCGTACAACAAGGCGACTATGCACCACATCGGGCGGCTCAAAGCGAAACTTGCCAGGCTGAAGGATGATTTGCAAAAACGGGCGACCGCGAAATCCGCGAGTAAGGGGGCAGGTTACGCAGTTAAGAAATCTGGCGATGCTACGGTCGTCATGGTGGGTTATCCTTCCGTTGGCAAATCTACACTGCTCAATTGCCTTACCGGCACTAACGCCGAAGTTGCCGCGTACGATTTCACCACGGTCGACGTGATTCCGGGCACGCTGATTTACAAAGGTGCACGAATACAATTGCTCGATGTCCCAGGTCTTATTTCCGGCGCTGCGGCGGGACGTGGACGCGGAAAAGAGGTGCTCTCGATAATCCGAAACGCAGATCTCATTCTTATCATTGTGGACGTCCTGCATCCGCAGCAGTACGATACGTTGGTAAAAGAAGTATACGACGCAGGCATTCGAATTAATGCGAAACCGCCTGAGATTACCATCCGTAAAGCGAGTCGCGGCGGCATCACCGTTAACAGCACCGTCGACCTCGAACTTGATGAGAGGATGATCAAAGCGGTATTAGCAGAGTACAAAATACACAATGCTGAGGTTCTTATACGCGAACGCATCACACTCGATGAGCTTATTGACACGGTCGCGGGAAACCGGAAATACATCCGTGCACTCACGATCTTGAACAAGATGGATCTGGTAAATCCCACGCAGCTCCGGGCTCTCAAGCATCAGTTCCCCGACGCCGCGGTGATTTCCGCCGCGGTCGGGATAAACACCGACGCACTGAAAGATAGGATCTATGACGAGCTGGAATTCATAAGCATTTATATGAAGCCGCACGGCGGATCGCCGGATATGGATAACCCGCTGGTTATAAAGCTGGATTCCACGATCGCTGACGTCTGCTCCACCATTCATCGTGATTTCATCGAGAAGTTCCGCTATGCACGCATCTGGGGCGCGTCCGCGAAGTACGGCGGCCAGCGTGTCGGGCTCTCGCACGTGCTTGTCGACGGCGATGTGGTGAGCATCGTGACGCGACGATAAAACAAACCGCACCGCTTAGCTTATAAACAACGGTGAGCTATGTTTAACTCATCATGGCAATAAAAGTAGCGGTAGCAGGCGCCAAGGGGAGGACGGGCGGTCAAATCGTGCAGGGCATTTTAGAGAGCGAGACGATGGAGCTGGTGGCTGGTTTCGACCTTCATGGCGTGGGTGACGAGCTGGCGCCCGGCGTGAACGTGTCAAGTCCTGAGGAGATGGAGAAGGTGCTCACGGCGGTCAAGCCGCAGGTGCTCGTGGATTTTACGGACGCTACAGCCGCCGTCGAGAACATAAAAGTCGCCGCGCGTAATCACGTCAAGCTCGTGGTTGGCACGACGGGTTTTTCACCGGAGCAGTTTAAAGAGCTGGAAGAGGCTATTGCGGGTAACGTCCCTGCTATTATTTCCCCGAACTTCTCCATCGGTGTGAACGTCTTTTGGAAATTGATTGCAGAAGCTGCGCGACAGCTTCACCCCTATCAGTACCACATGGAGATCATCGAAATGCATCATGCGCATAAGAAGGACGCGCCGAGCGGAACAGCGTTGAAAGCCGCGGAGATTTTAGCCAACTATCCCGCAGAGGGTGCGAGATCGTTTGTTTATGGCCGACAGGGTATAACGGGCGAACGCACGAATGCGGAGATCGGAATCCATGCAGTACGCGCGGGCGAGATCGTTGGCGAGCATACCGTATTGTATGCGGGCAAAGGAGAACGCCTGGAGATAACCCACCGTTTACAGAGCCGCGAAGCACTCGCTCGGGGTGCAATCAAGGCTGTTGAATGGATCAGCGGTAAAGAAAGCGGCCAGATATACTCGATGGACGATATGCTGAGTGAACTGGGATAGAGTTACACTAAACCAAGCGCTTTATCATTCTATTTATTGTAACCGGAGGAAGGAGGTAAAATGAGTGGGAATAAGAAGGTGAAGGATTTAAAAGTCGGCAGCTCGGTAGATTCCTCGTTTCTCGTAATGGAGAAGGAGCTGAGGGAATTCATCACGAAAGGGGGCTACTATCTCCAGGTGAAATTAGGCGACAGCACGGGCAGTATATGGGCGCGGTGCTGGGATCGGGCGGAGGCCGTTGCGTCGCGGTTCGAACTCGGGGATATTGTGCGCGTAAAGGGCGTCGTGGAATCCTTCAAGGGGCGCTTACAGGTGATCTTCACGCCAGACGGAATCGCACGAAGCACGAAAACCTACGATATCACGGAATACCTGCCACGGACTTCGAAGGATATCGACCGCCTATTCGATGAGTTAGTAAAGACGGCGGAAAGTATGGAGAACGAGAATTTAAAGCGTGTGGTTTTCGCCTTCCTCAATGACGCCGCGTTTGTAACTTCATTCAAAAAAGCTCCGGCCGCTAAGATACATCACCACAGTTATATCGGCGGGCTGATCGAGCATACGCAGTCTGTTGCGGCGATTTGCGAGACCATCGCCCAGCTTTACCCTGAGCTTGATCGTGACTTGCTGCTTGCGGGCGCCATCCTGCACGATATCGGAAAGACCGAGACGTACGAGTATACCTTCCGAATAGACATAACAGAGGAGGGCGGGCTTGTTAACCACATCGTGCTGGGCTACCAAAGGGTGGAGGCAAAAATAAAGAGACTGAAAGGCTTCCCGGAGGAACTTCGGCTGCGATTGCTGCATCTCATCCTGAGCCATCATAAGCACGGCGAATGGGGCTCCCCGGTGAAGCCGCTGTTCGCAGAGGCGGAAGCGTTATGTTATGCGGATATGCTCGATTCACAACTCAAGGAGTTCCTGCAGCTCCAGAAGCGCGAGGAAGAGAAAGGTAAAGAGGGCATCTGGAGCGATTTTAGCTGGCGATTGGATCGGTTCCTCTATCTGGGCACAGATAAGGGGAAAAAACAATTACAAGGATCGAAGAGGCAAGAATAGAATAATAGCGGAATGCACACCGATAGCATGACTACTAAAACGAAAAACACAGACGCAAACGCAAAGAACACGAGCTTGTTAAAGCTGCTAAAACCAGCCGATTTGCTCTCTATCCTCAACGCGCTCTTCGGCTTCGCTGCGATACTATTCGTGCTTGATGGCACAAGCGTTACCGAACGAGCACTGGAAAATGCGCTTATCCTGATTTTACTCGCGGTCGTTGCTGACTGCTTGGATGGCACGGTAGCGCGGAAGATGGGAAGCTCCCCAATCGGCAAATATCTCGATTCGCTTGCCGATATGGTCTCCTTCGGTGTTGCGCCGGCGATTGCCGCCTATGTGCTCTTCAAGAGCCATTTACGGGTTCCCACCACGTATACTGGTGTTGTACTGGCAGTATGCAGTGCTTATGTAGTATGCGGCATGCTCCGGCTCGCACGATTTGACGCAAAACCTTTCTTTCAAAAAGAATGCTTCACCAAGGAAACAACAACTCTTAACACAGGTTCCCTTTTTGGGAAAGAAAAGGTGTCTGACGGCTTTTTCGAGGGCTTCCCCATTACCGGCAGTGCGACGTTTTTAGCTTCGTTCATGCTCCTGACCATCGAACTACAACCACAGGTTCCCATCCCGTTAAGCGTTCCTATTCTTATAGGACTAATAGGCCTGCTCTGCCTCTTGATGACCAGCAGGATACGATACCGGAACATACGAGATAAACGAATAACAATACCGGCAGGGATGGTGTTTTTAACACTGTTCGCCCTTTATATCACGTCTTCGGCATTTATTTATCCCGCAATCGCTGTGGCCGTATTAACAGCGTTTTATATTTGCAGCCCCTTATTATATAAGAAAAGGGAAAATTTTATGTGAATCCTGTTGTTTATATGAGTGCAGATCAAATCGGGAGCAGATTATGAAATACGTAAAGTGGTTTGAAGAGGTGGGGACCGGAGATGTCGCCCTTGTTGGGGGTAAAAACGCATCTCTCGGGGAGATGATACGGAATCTGCAAGGGAAGGGCGTGAGCGTTCCGTCCGGGTTTGCTATCACTGCAGAAGCGTACAAATACGTGATAGAGGAGGCCGGCATACGTGAGATACTCAGCGAGACACTGGCGGATTTGGATACGCACGATATGGAGAATTTGAAAACGCGAGGCCGTAAGATACGGGAGATGATACGAAATGCACCGTGTCCCGAGGATCTTAAGGATGAGATACGAGCAGCTTATCGTGAGATGGAGCAGAGGTACGGAGAAAATGTTGACGTCGCGGTGCGAAGCAGTGCAACGGCAGAAGATCTCCCGACCGCAAGTTTCGCAGGGCAGCAGGAGACGTACCTGAATGTAACGGGTGAGGATGAACTGTTGGAAAAGGTTATGGATTGTTTCGCTTCTCTATTCACTGATAGGGCACTATCCTATCGCGTTGATAATGGCTTTGACCATCTCAGCGTCTATCTCTCGGTTGGCGTGCAGAAGATGGTTCGCTCTGATCTAGCCTCTGCTGGTGTGATGTTTTCCATAGATCCTGAATCTGGTTTCAGAGATGCGGTTTACATAACGGGCGCATATGGATTGGGCGAGAACGTCGTGCAGGGTACGGTCAATCCTGACCAGTTTTATGTCTTTAAGCCAACGTTGAAGAACGATTTCCGCCCCATAGTGGAGAAGAAACTGGGCGCGAAGAGACTGAAACTGGTTTACAAGGAGACAGGGACCGAGCAGAAAGAAGTCACGAAGGAAGAGCAGAGGAAATTTGTGCTGAGTGATGATGAAGTACTCACGCTCGGCCGCTGGGCTTGCATTATTGAAGAACATTACGGGATGCCAATGGATATCGAATGGGCAAAGGATGGACTGACCAATGAACTCTTCATTGTCCAGGCGAGACCTGAAACGGTACATTCACAGAGCGATCTCGCGGGCTTAGTGACATACGTGCTTGAAGAGAAAGGTAAATTGCTCGTTCAAGGCGAGGCGGTGGGTAAAAAGATTGGTTCTGGCGAGGTGAATATAATAGAAGATGCAAACGATATCAACAAATTCAGGTCAGGGCAGGTTCTAGTCACGACGATGACCGATCCTGACTGGCAGCCGATAATGAAAATAGCTGGTGCAATTGTTACGAACAAAGGGGGAAGAACCTGCCATGCCGCTATCGTTTCCCGGGAGCTTGGGATACCCTGTGTGATCGGGACTGATAATGGTACAGAGGTTTTAAAAGGGATAAAGGAGGTTACAGTCGATTGTACGGAAGGCATAGGGCGGATATATGAAGGGAAGTTGAAATATCGCGTGGACACTTTAATAACAAAGAACCTTCCACGACCGTGCACTCAGATAATGATGAATGCCGGAGTGCCGGAAAATGCATTCGCCCAAGGTCAAATTCCAAATGATGGTGTAGGGCTGGCCCGCGAGGAGTTCATTATCAATTCTTATATCGGCATACATCCGCTGGCGCTGCTTGACTATGAGGAGCTGAAGAGCCAGGCACAAGGAGACGCGAAGATTACGAGTATTATTAATGAGATAGACGAGCGTAGCGCATCGTATGCGGACAAAGTGCAGTTCTTCATCGATAATTTGGCAATGGGCATCGCAAAGATCGCCTCGGGATTTTATCCCAATGACGTTATCGTGCGATTATCAGACTTCAAGACGAACGAATACGCCAATCTGGTCGGCGGGTATCTGTACGAGCCAGAGGAGAGCAATCCCATGATCGGGTGGCGAGGTGCTTCCCGCTATTACGATACGAAATTCAAACCGGCATTCGGGTTGGAATGTGAAGCGATAAAGAAGGCGCGGGAAGAGATGGGGCTGACCAATATCAAGGTGATGGTCCCATTCTGCAGGACGCCGGAAGAAGGCAGGAAGGTAATAAAGACGATGGATGAGTTCGGCCTGAAACAAGGGGAGAATGGATTGGAAGTGTACGTAATGTGTGAGATCCCCTCGAATGTTATTCTAGCAGATGAATTTGCAGAGGTGTTTGACGGGTTCAGCATAGGCTCGAATGACCTGACGCAACTGACACTGGGGCTTGATAGAGATTCAGACCTTGTAGCGCATCTATTTGACGAACGGAACGAAGCGGTGAAGCGGCTGGTGAAGCATGTCATCAAGGTTGCGCATGAGCACGAGCCCAAACGGAAGATAGGGATTTGTGGACAGGCACCGAGCGATTTCCCCGAGTTCGCCGAGTTCCTGGTGGAGTGTGGGATCGACTCGATGTCGTTGAACTCGGATGCTGTTATTTCAACGCGATTAAATGTCGCGGAAGTAGAGAAGCGAATTGGAAAATGTACGTAAAGATACGAGCATTAGATGTCGTAAGAACGCCGCCGGAACGGATGGGTGACGAGTTGCAGGTAGTCGTAAAGGAGATGCTCCAGGAGAAGCTGGAAGGGCGATTGGATAAGAAGATCGGGATGTTTATTGCGATCCTGGACGTCGTGGACATCAAAGAAGGTCGGATAATGATAGGAGACGCCGGCGTTTATTATGAGACCGTTTTTGATGCACTCATTTTCCGACCGAGGATGCAGGAGATCGTCGAGGGCGCCGTGGTGGAGATTGTTGAATTTGGCGCTTTCGTGGAAATCGGGCCGTTGGATGGTTTGTTACACATCAGCCAGATCACCGACGAATACATCTCGTATGACGAGAAGAATGCGAAGCTCGTGACGAAGGAGACCGGCAGGACGTTGGGCGAGGGCGATAAAGTACGGGCTCGACTCGTCGCCATTTCGCTCAATGAGCGAGATCCCAGTGATAGTAAAATCGGATTGACGATGCGGCAGCCTGGCCTGGGCAAAATAGAGTGGATTGAAGAGGACATGGAGAAGGAGAAGCGGAAAGAGAAGGCAAGCAAGCACGGGCAGGCGACAGAAGCGAAGGAAACGAAGGAAGTGGAAAAGGCAGAGGAAGGGCACGAGCGCGAGAATAAGGAGAGCAAGCAGGAATAATGGAGAAGGCGTGTAGGGATTGCCACAGGATAATCGAGAGCGGCAAGGCGGTGTGCGCATGCGGCTCGAACTCGATGAGCCAGGACTGGAGCGGGTATGTTGCGATTATTGATGCGGAAGGCTCGGAGATCGCGAAAAAATTAGAAATAAAGAAAGCGGGAAAGTATGCATTGAAAGTGAGGTGAAGAAAGAGGGGTAGACAAATAAGATGGAGATAGAGATAACAGAAGAGAAGAAGAATCAGTTGCTGAGACGGAAGGAAGTCAAATTTACGCTGCATCATGACGGCGCGTCGCCGAGCAGGGAAGTAGCACGGAAAGCCTTGATAAAGGCGCTTAAGTGCACTTCAAACCTCCTCGTTATAGATAAGATGGATACGGAGTTCGGGAAGCGAGAGACCGTTGGCTATGCAAAGGTATACGAGGATGAAGAGCGGCTGAAAGAGATCGAGCGAGAGCATATACTGAAGCGGAACTTTGCTGCAGGTGCGGGAGAAGAGGAAGGCGAAGGCGAATAAAGGAGAATAAAGGAAATGGCCGCAATACATGATTTTTACGAGGTAGTTGAAGAAAAAGGCAAGGTAACGGCACGCAGAAAGCGGAAGGTATGCCCACGGTGCGGCGCCGGGGTGTTTTTAGCAGAGCATAAAGACCGGTATTCCTGTGGTAAATGCGGGTATACCGAATTCAGGAAGTAATAGCCTGCCTGGGCGGAGGAGCGCACGTGAGTACAATATAAGTACTCTTCCTCTCACCCGTTCTTTCTATTTTTGCAATCTGATTTGTTCAATCCGTAACAGAGTATAGCATAGCATAAACATTACAGCATTCTCGGACTTTTTATGTACCCATCTTCCTTCTTGGGCGCATTCCGCAGCACTTCCGACTGCTCTAACGCTGCCTTCGGTTCGTCCTGCCTGACCACATCCGTTATGCCAATGACGTGATAGGTCGGCTCGACATCGGTGGTATCCACCTCGTCTAAAACCGTGAAATAATCCAATATCGAGCTTAATTGCTGCTCGAATAGCACCTTCTCCTCTTCGCTCAGTTTTATCCGCGCTAACCAGCCGATGTGCTCTATCTCCTCTTTCTTAATCATAACGCACTTCTTCTTTTTAGAAAAAAGAACCCCTGTACTAAAAGAAAAACATGAATTCTTTTTAAAGCTTCTTTCTATAAGAGTGACGATGACAAGGGCAGTAATACTCGCAGGAGGCTACGGAACACGGCTCAGGCCGCTTACGTTTAGTACGCCGAAGGCGATGATTCCGCTCGTCAATCGACCGGTAATCGATTATATCCTGGACTATTTGGCGGGGTATGGCTTGAAGGAGTTTGTTATCACCACGAATTACCTGAGGGAGCAGACGATAGCGTATCTCAACAGCAGCAGGAAGGATATGAAGATCACTTATCCCGAGGAACCGTCGCCGTTAGGAACCGCAGGCTCGGTTAAAAACGCCGGAGTAACCGAGACGATAGTGATCATACAGGGCGACAATATCACGGAGATAGACGTAGGAAAGCTAGTGGCGTTCCACAAAGCGCACGAAGGACTGGTGACCATTGCGCTTCTGCCCGTGCCGAATCCGTCTTTATATGGGATCGCTGAACTAGATTCCACTGGTAGAATACGGCTTTTTAAGGAGAAACCTGCTCCGAATGAATGCTTCTCCAATCTTGCAAATACTGGCTTGTATATCATAGAACCGGAGGCGATGGAGTACGTGCCAGAAGGCCGTGCATTCGATTTCTCCAAGGACTTATTCCCCCTGCTCGTAGCGCAACGCGAGGTTTACGGGTGCGTGGTTGAAGGATTCTGGACAGACGTAGGCAATTTGGAGGGCTATCTGGATGCAACCCAGTGGATATTGGAGCGTAAAGGTGCTGAATGCGCAGCTACTGCGGAGATAAAAGAGGGCGATATTCAGGGCACTGTTGCCATTGGCGACCATGCGACGATTGAAAATTCCGTGATACGAGGCCCTGCAGTTATCGGCAACCATGCAACGGTACTCAACAGCAAACTGTATAATTCAGTGCTTTTCCCCGGAGCGCAGGTGGCTGAAACCACGCTCCATAATTGCGTAATTTGCCAAGATGCCGTGATACAGAGAGCAGAGATTACCGATTGTATCAGATAAAGGTTGCATACGCGTGTAGCGAATACAAATGCTTGTAGACTCAATCTATCTGTACAGGGAACGAAGCCGACCGAATGATCGCGCGATATTTTAAAGGCATTCAGCCGCACATAAACCTCGCGGAAATAGCAGCGGAGATTGCTTTTTTACCCGGTGCACCAGAGCGAGCGTTGGAGATCGCCAAGAACTTCTCAAACTGCACGCGGGTAACAGCGCAGCGGGAATTTGTCACGTACAAAGGTGAGCTTGAAGGGAAGGAGGTCTGTGCGACTTCAACGGGTGTTGGATGCCCGTCTGCGGCGATCGTGGTGGAAGAGCTTGCGAATTGTGGGGTGAAGACGTTTATACGAGTGGGCACAACCGGTGCAATTCGGCAGGATATAGAACTTGGCGAGGTGGTAATACCGGAAGCTGCGGTGCGGGACGACGGCACGACGAAAGAATACATTGGCAATGGAGATCCCGCTGCTGTTGCGACCCCGGAAGTTGTTGCCGCGTTACGGAAATCAGCAAAGGAGACAGCAGTAAGACACCGTGTAGGAACCGTGCGGACGAATGACGCTTTTTACGGTGCGTCTGATTTCGAAGGTGTGATGACGCGCTACCAGCATTAGGGATAGTGAGCTTTGATATGGAATGCTCCGCTATTTTCACCGTTGCCGCACTGAGAGGGTTACGTGCGGGTGCCGTGCTGGGCGTCGTTGGCAATCTGGCTAACGATGAGCACGCATATAAAGACGAGAAGCAGGAACCGTTGGCCTGTGTATACAAAAAGAAGGCGGAAGAAGCGGTAGAAAATGCGATCACGGTTGCGGTTGGTGCGGTAAACTACTTGGATGCGGTTTAAATGGCATCCGTGTAGAAGCGTCTTCTCTTCTCGAAAGCGAAAACGCATTTCTAGTTATTTGTTCGTTCACCTCACCGGATCCAACCACTTCATGTACTTCTCCTCGCGCGCCTTGAGCACATTGAAGAACTTCTTTTGCAGCACGCCGGTCACTTCGCCCTTCTTACCGCTGCCTATTGTTACGTTGTCGATCTCGCGTATCGGTGCCATTTCCGCTGCCGTACCGGTAAAGAAGACTTCGTCTGCATTCAATAATTCATCCTTCGATATGAGCTTCTCCACCACTTCGTAGCCCATATCGTGCGCAAGCTCGATGACCGAAGCCCGTGTGATTCCTGGCAGAATAGACGACCCCGCTTCCGGCGTGTACAGAGTTCCATCCTTCACAATGAAGACGTTCTCACCCGGGCCTTCAGCCACATAGCCCTTGGTATCAAGCAGTATCGCCTCGCCAAAGCCTCGTCCTTTCGCGTCCAACGACGCCAAAATCGAATTAAGATAGTGGCCCACCGCCTTTGCGGTAACCGGCAAGGTGCTGGGATCTATTCGTCGCCATGACGAGATCGTGCAGCGTATACCACCTTCAGCCGCCTCATCGCCAAGATAAGCACCCCAAGGCCACGCCGCAACAGCGCAATCCACCGGGCACTCCGTGGGGTTCAGCCCCAAGTGATGGTACCCGAAGAACGCAATTGGCCGTATGTAGCACGCATCAAGACTGTTGATACGAACCGTTTCCTTTATCGCCTCCCCCAGCTCGTCCCGTGTATATGGAATTTCCATCTGGTAGGCCTCCGCGGACCGATACATTCTCTCTACGTGCTCTTTCAGCCTGAAGATGAACGATCCCTTCTCCGTTGCATAGCACCGAATACCCTCGAATACGCCAGATCCATAATGCAAGCCGTGTACAAGAACGTGCACTTTCGCTTCCTTCCACTCTACAAACGCACCGTTCAACCATATTTTTCCTTCGCCGGTAAAAGCCTCTGCCATCAGTATCACCCCTCGTATTATTGTCTTTTTAGTATAAACACTTTTCTCTTAAGAATACCCGGCTAAAAGGATAAGATCGGTCTGTTGTTTATCTGCCGCTTTATTACCTTCCCTTCAAGCTTTAATTCGTGCCAGGCCGCGCGTAATCGCTCCTCCTGCTCTTCGTCGCCCACTAACGCGACAAACGAGGGGCCCGTACCGGATAGACTCACGCCCTTTACACCGCACTCCAACGCCTTGAGCATCGGCTCAGGATCAAAATGCAGCGCCGCGCAATATAAAAAGCCATTTAACGTCATCGCCTCTTCAAATCTGCCATTCATTGCCCATTCATACGCGCGATCCACCCACGGAGCGATCAATCGCGACCGGTTCACATCGGTATCCGCGGTAAATGCTGTTGTTCGCGGCACGAAGATAAGAACCTTAGAATCCCTCTCCTCGCGTTTTAGCAGCTCACGCTTCTTATTGTCCGTGATCACGATCCCCCCGAGCGCAGAAGCGCAGGCATCGTCAAACGCGCCGGTTATGGACACGCCGACATCCAGAGCAGCGTCGACACCCAGTCGTATCGCCTCCAATGTCCCTATTGCGCCTTTCGCCTCTTCTCCGATTGCATCCAGCGTAGCAACGATCGTAGCATTGGCCGCCGCGCTGCTGCTCTTCAGCCCGCTTCCAATTGGGATCTCACTCCGCGTCTTTACCTGTGCACGTAACGGTAGATTAAACTTAGTCAGCACCAACTCCACGCATCGCTCTATTAGCCGCGTATCCGCCCGAATTCCAGCCGCCTGTTCTATAGTCCCTTCAATCCCTTTGAAATCCCCGCCGAGCTCCACTTCCGCATACGTCCACAAATCGATACCGAAAGCAGAGCCCTTGTAGGTCGCTATTGCGTTGATTATGGTCCCTGCTCCACTTGCTTTGCCACGCCCTTTCCCGCTTCTCCCTGTGCCCATGCTTTTGCTACCCCCTGTGCCTTCCAGACTTCTCTGTATGCCGTGCTCAAAGCGGATTGATAACTAATGATAGTGATAATAGAGGCGAGTGTAAATAAGCCTACTTTAAAGGAGTCCTTACCAAAAAGAACCGGCAACCAAATTTTTACGGGATAGTAGCATACCTCTGTCGTACATACCCTTTTCTTATTACGGCCCGCATTACAATTATACCTGAAACTATTCAATTAGCCGCTATAAATTCAGGGGGCGTAGATATGAACGTATTGGTCTTCTTCAAGCCAGACATAAAGAAGCTGGAGGCAAAGAGTGATGTTACAGGCCTGACAAAGGCGTTAAAGGATGGAGATAAAACGGTTCGGTGGCGAGCGGCAGAAGCTCTGGGAAAGATAAAGGATATACGGGCAATAGGACCGCTCATTCAAACGCTTAAAGATAGGGATGACGCTGTTCGCGCGAGTGCCGCGTGGGCTCTTGGAAAGAGACGAGTGGAACGAGCGGTAGAGCCCCTCATTCACGCTCTGGAAGATAAAAGAGGGATTGTTCGCGCGAATGCCGCATGGGCCCTTGGCGAGATACAAGAGGGTAAGGCGGTAGAGCCTCTTATTCAGACTTTAGAAGATACTGAAGAGGATACAGTGGTGAGACGTCGGGCAGCAGAAGCGCTGGGTGAGATAAAGGATGTCACGGCGGTAGAGCCCCTCATTCAGATGTTCAAAGATGACGACGACGATCTTCGACGGTCGGTAACAGAGGCTCTTAGAAAGATAGGCACGCCTGCGGTCGAACCCCTCGTTCAGGCTCTGGAAGACGAAGATGAAGCCGTTCGCTCTGGTGCAGCAGCGGTTATCGAGACCCTAAAAGAGGCCGATACGTTTGAGCAAGAGAAACGCGAATTGAAAGTGCGTGATCTCAAACCAAAAACACGAGTGCCCGAGTTAGACGATTTGCAGTGGTATAACAAGGGACTCGATCTATACGAGCGTGGTAAATATGAAGAGGCGATACGATGCTTTGATAATGCATTAGAGAAAAATCCAGACTCTTATCACGCATTAAACAGGAAAGGAATAGCTCTGGATGTGATTGGTAAGTATAAGGAGGCCGTAGACAGTTATGATGCGGCTTTGAAGCTCAACCCCGGCGATGCGAGGGCTTTGAATAACAAAGGACTCGCTCTGAGGCATCTTGATAGACTTGAAGAGGCTATAGAATGCTATGAGAGCGTCTTAAAGCTGGACCCCCGGGATGGAAGTGCGTGGAATAACAAAGGAGTTGCGCTGTATGAACTTGGCAGCTATAACGAGGCGATACGATGCTACGATAAGGCACTGGAAATAAATCCGAGGGATGTTGATGCGATCTATAATAGAAAATTGTGTTTGGAGAACGTCAAGTAAAATCCCTGTTTAGTACGACCTCTTGCCGTTCCTCACTGCTGATTATAACCCTAATTGGAGCAATAAAAACAGGCTTTGCTCTTAAAGTCGAAAAAATCAGGAACCGTAGAACTGGAACTATTTTTTTGATTGATAATACTTTTCTCCCTTGAAGAAAACCGAAAAGCTTTTATATGCGCTGTTAACATTATAAATAATTGAGATTGGTCCCCACGGGGGTTAATCTCCTTCAATATTTTTTTATATGGATTATAAAGTCGTTTGTTTATTTTTCTCGTCCATCAATTTGTACGCTTCTTCAACGCTTAAAACCTTGATTTCTCTGGAAGGATTTAGCCGCTCTACAAACTTCATTTTTGAATATCCTTCTTCATCCAAGCATATTATACAATCCCCCTTCTGTAAGGCAATCTGTTGGTTTACAAGATCTTCAAAGGATACCGATCCGCCCTCTTTTCCCGCAAAATTTAAAAGTGATTGAAAGAAATCAGTCTCCCTAATAATCTTATTGTCTACCTCCTTAGATTTATGGATAAGAATAAGTGGATGGGGGAAGTGCCGTTCTGTTTTTAAGGAATGAGGATAGTCAGAAGCCAAATATTCGATCTCCGCATCTCCTACGAATTCTGTCTTGACAAATGCTGGTGTCCTATCTTTTAGCTGTTCGAATATTTCTTTAGCGTCAAAATGATGAACTGTTTTTCCAAGATATCCGCAAATGAGGTCACATAAAGAGATGCAAGGATAGGTTAGATCTCCGTAGGGGACTATATTTATCTTCTCAGCTTTTTTTCCTATGAATTTCCATGCCTTGGTTATCTTTCCCGATATTCCATCTAAAGCGACATGTCCTGTAGTATCGAGATAATTCCAATAATATCTCCAAACAGGTATAATAGGATAATAATTATGTAGCGTTTTTTCTAGAAAATCAAGTCCGTCTATTTGACCTTTAATAGTGTCTACTTTATCAAACAAGAAGGTATCTGTTACGTAAATCCGCGTAACATTTTCAATTTTTAATAAACGTTCTGTTAATCCTACGTGTGCTTCATGTAGGTCGTATGACGGTATTAGTTTTATGATATCTTCAGTTTTTAAAACGAATCGAGGCAGATTTATGTTATACTCTTCATAAAAATTCTTTATGATTTCAAAATAGTGCCTTCTAAATTCTGATTGCCCTTTGATTTCTACTGCGACCCCCGTAAGATTAACAAATTTGCCCCTCCGGATTATTCCAGAATCTGCAGCAACTATACAATCGCTGAGCATAATACATGAAATATTTTTTAAGTATTTAAACTTACTGCTATATGGATTTTACTCTTAAAGTCGAAAAATTGATGGACTTCAGGTGCAAACGCTCATGAGGGGTAAAACCATGAAAAACCGGCAAATATTTATACATTCAGTTCATATCCTTTGTTTGTCATTAAGAAAAGAAGGAGAAGGAGAAAATGACGAAAGAGATTGTTATTGTCGGTGGTGGGGTCGCCGGGATATTCGTCTTGCGGAACTTATTTGCGAAGAAGGACGACGTGGAAGAAGGACTGCACATCACGCTTATAAAGCGAGAGAAAAGCGGCTGGGTCTCCACTTGTGGATTGCCGTTCGCGTTACGTGGGTGGTATGAACTCGAGAGGACGGAGATACAGAAACCACAGTTTTACCTCGAACAAGGCGTTGATTTCAAAGCTGATAGCGATGTGACGAAAATCAATCTGGAGGAGAAAAACGTGGTACTGAAGACGGGAGACAAGCTCAACTACGATTACCTCGTCATAGCGACGGGAAGGAAACAATCGGTGAAAGAGACGACACTTGACGGCGTTTTTACGTTTAATAACGAAGATGACGCGTGTCTAATAGAAGAGACTCTGAACGCAAGAGAGGTAAAAAACGCGTTTGTTCGCGGTCGTGGCATTATAGGCTTGCAATCGGCAGTTGCGTTTGCCGAACGAGGCATCAAAACCACTATTCTTGGCGGACCACCTTCATTGCTGCCTTCGAGCTTGGATCCCGATATGGGCGACCTTGTCAAAGAGCGACTGGAGAAAGAAGGTATGCGGTTTATTCTTGATCGGCGAGAGATAACCGCGATACGAGGAAAAGAAGGCTGGGTGAAATCGGTGGTGATCGGCGAGACGGCCGAGGAGAAAGAGGAAATCCCAGCAGAGATTGTGATCATTGGGAAATGGATGGTCCCTGAAACAGACCTCACAAAGGACACGGGAATCGCGATAGGGGAAACCGGCGGAATCGTTACTGATCGGTCGATGCATGTGAAGAGAGGAAGACACACGTTGGACACTGTGTACGCCCTTGGTGACTGTGCAGAGGTTGTTGACGGCATCACCTATCGCTCGAAACTGAATCAAATGGCCTCCACAGCGGTCGTTCAGGCGCGAGTCATCGCTGACAACATACTCAGCGATATCCAAGACCTCCCGAGTTTGTATTCCTCCTATGAATACTGTATCAGTCCAACCGTAGCGGACATCGGTGGCGGTCTCCTGATGGGCTCCGTGGGTGTGACTACCGATGCCGCAAACCGTGCAGGAATAAAAACAATCAGTGGTAAGGCCACGAAGCTCATCAAGGCGCGCTACTTCCCCGGTGCGACATCGCTGACCCTGAAACTGATCTTCGATGCATTCACCAAGAAATTGATAGGCGCGCAGATGGTCGGTGAAGCCACGGTTGCCGAACGAGTGAACGAATTTGCCGTTGCCATCCGCACGGGTATGACCGCAGCGGAACTCCGAAATATGGAACGGTGCTTCGACCCGTCACTTGCGCAATTGGAGGACGTAACAGTAGACGCTGCAAAAAACGCCTTAGAGAGTGCATAAGCTTACTCAAACAGAAATCCAACCTTTTTCCTTTCTTTTTTTCTAGTTCGTTTACGTTGTGCCTTTTTGGAACTTTGGAGAACCAGAAGGCCATAGTATAGGAATGGGATGCAAGGCATGCTTACAAAATCTCACCAATCAACCGCTTCGCCCACGTCAGCTTCTTCTTCTTCCGTGCAGTTACCTGCTCATCCTCGAAATCGAACCCGATCAGTTCGATACTACGCGCACCACATTCCTTCGCCAGGAACACACACCGATCGCCATCGGTGAACCCACCGAAGTTGTACACGTTATGCAGTGGCTTACTTTGCGTTGTGCAGAGCACGTTCTCGGTTAATGCGGGCAGCACCTTCTTCAGCATGGGGATATTATCCCCGTGCGCGTGCACCACGAGTATCGAGCCAAGCCGGTTTGCGGTAATAATATCCGGAATCGTGCCGTCAAGGTCGGTGCATACGATGTCCGGTATGATAGCATTGCGCAGGAGAACGGAAGTGGCACCATCCGCCGCTATCACCACAAAATCACGAGCCAAGAACGAGCCCTCAAACTCGCTCTCCTTAGCCCTTAGTTCGCGTTCCAGGCAAGGAGCATTGCCGCAGATGAGCACTCGTTTTCCTCTTATAAGCGCTTCTATTTCCTCTCTTACGATGTTCTCCGCACTCGTTTTCCTCGACGTCATCAGCTCAGAAGCCACCCTCGCCGCTTCTTCATCCTTCGCTCTGTCAAAACCAAAATCCTTCAGGATCTCCCTATAGATCGGCTCCCAGTTGCTATACTTCATTGCTCGCGTCCGTGAAAACAGAAAGATTAATCAATGTAAATGGTCTTTACGAAGATATAAAAGATGCATCTCAAAAGAGAGTAGTGTAGAAAGATAGATGACCGCTGAGAAAAGATCACCCAAGCGCAAGACGAAACAAAAAAGCAAAAGCGAAGAGAAGGGGAAAGAGAAAGGCATAGAATTAGAAAAAGTAGATATGAGAGGAAAAGACAGGGTGTTGCAAGTGATCTTCGGCTGTGGACGAATCGGCTATGCGATAGCAAAGGAGTTGCGAGGGAAGGGTTTGGATGTGCTTATCGTGGACATCGATGAGAAGAAGGTGGAATTACTCAAGGACGAAGGGTTCATTGCGTTTGTCGGAGATATAAACGACCCTGAAGTGACGCGAAAGGTCCTAAGCGAAGGAGTTGCGGAAGCGTTTTTTATCGTAAGTAACGACTGCACCGGGAACAAGCAAGCACTGAAGAATGTGAAGAAAGATGCCCCTCAGGCTCGTGTAGTCGTGCGTGCGGTCGACCCTACAGATAAAGAGGATTTGAAGGAGTTAGGCGTTGATGTGGTCCTCTCCATCCCGGATATAACCGCAAAAACTGCAATAGGGGATTTAGAGAGCGTAAAGTCACGGATGAAAGCAAAACAATTGGTTACAATGATAGAGGAGCTAAAAGAGCACGAAGAAGAGCGATTGGGTATTGTGGTTCACGACAGCCCTGATCCTGACGCAATAGCTTCCGCTCTTGCACTCAAACACATAGCAAAGCACGTAGGTGTATCTGCGGATATAACGTACCGCGGGGAGATAGGACATCATGTGAATCGCGCTTTCGTGAATATCTTAGGGATAGAGATGGTCCGGATAGAGCGCGAGGACGATTTGAAAGGCTACAGTAAGTTGGCGCTTATAGACGCCAGTGTTCCTGGTATGAATAATCCCTTGCCACCAGAGGGTAATATAGACATCATCATAGACCATCATACCGCGAATAACAAAGGGAAGGTAAACGCCGATTTTTTCGATATCAGACCAGATACCGGTGCAACGTCCACGATACTGACAGAATATCTGCGGGAATTGGAAGTACCCGTGGATAAGGTGCTGGCGACGGCGCTTTTGCATGGAATAAGAACGGATACCAGTGGCTTCAAGCGCGAGACAAACCCCGCAGATTTCTCCGCCGCAGCGTTCCTCCATGTAAAGGCTGATAAAGACCTCCTAGACCAGATAGAAACGCCGCCTATGTCCACAGAGATGTTAAACGTCGTCGGCGATGCGATCTTAAACAAGAAGATAAAGGGGAGCTACTTAATCACGAATGCAGGCATGGTGGCGAATCGTGACGCTATCCCTCAAGCAGCTGATTATCTGCTCAATCTGGAAGGAATCGCGACGGTGGTCGTAATAGGACTCTACGAGGATAAGGCATTCATTTCCGGGCGGAGCAAGGACATCCGGGTGAATATAGGCGATGCTTTTGCACGCGCGTTCGGGGATATCGGCTCCGCGGGTGGCCACGCCTCGATGGCTGCTGCGCAGATACCGCTCGGCATCTTCAGCGGGCTCAAGGACAAAGAGACCATTATGCAACTTGTCGAAGATGCGGTGACAAAGCGATTCCTAGCGGTGATGATGAAAGAGGAATCGAGCGAATAAGTATGCGCACGCACGTACCTTCGTTCTCGCTTTTCTTATCGTTTTCTTTTCAGAGTTTCACCATCTGAGCATGCGGTACGCCATCAACAAAAATCACACAGGCTTCGTCGATAAAATCGTTGTCGACGGCGCATTTTATCGTGCGGTTACCCACTAAATTCGCTATTGTCGCACGCTGTAACGACGTGATTACTTCACCTTCCGTCGCTTCTTCGCCTTTGTAAAATCGTTCAGAGATTTTCAGAGAGAGTTCTCCTTCTTCAAAGCTCTTCCCCAGCAAATCCCTGTCGCATACTGCTACCAGCAGCCCGGACGCCGAGTTGTATTCTTTGACATACATCGCTTTGCTCGCTCACCCTAGTAAGCAAAAGGATACGATATCTTAAAGGTAAAAGTTATAAGGTTCACGATAGTATAAGATTGTAGAAAGAGATAGTGCTCGGAAGGCGTGGGGCTCGTAGCTTAGCCTGGTTGGAGCGCTCGGCTGATAACCGAGAGGTCCGGAGTTCAAATCTCCGCGGGCCCATCATACTCACTTCTTAAAACGAGAAGAAGCGCTTGGTCAAGGGAAGAGTAGGTACAAAGGTGAACAAAGAGGAAGAAAGATGAAGATCGAGACGAGGGTGATTTTGATCGCGCCGGATTCTGAGATAACGCCCGGACAGTTGAAGAGCAAGATCCTGTCGATCCTCAGTGAGGATACAAGCCTGACCGACACCGGTGTCCGGGTAAAAGAGACCTGTTACGGCGCGTTACTGGAAGGCGAAGCAACGAGGGTACGTGAGATCGCGGAAGAGGTGAGGAAGATGGATCCGAACGGAATCTTTTCAAAGCCGCGCGGGTTCCCTATCGGAGACGCACGAATCTGTAGAGCAACGAGGAAAGGCGGCCCCCGGCCCGGTTTCCATCAATTAGAGCTTGAATATCAACTGCTTCCTAAAGTGCGGGTAGCATTGAACAAAATAGGAAAAAAGAACAAAATCGGTGGTCAAAGTGAGTGAAGAAGAAGGCAACGAAGAGGAACTTAACGACGAGGAGAGCGTGTTTCATAAGAAACTGAAGATAAAATTAAAGGAGAAGGGAAAGGAAGGGAGGATAACGTTGCTTAAGGATTATCTGGATTATCTGATACGGGCGAATAAAACCCTTCCTCCAGATTTTCCCACGTTTGTACGGGAGATTATGGGTTTGGATGAGCGGGGCGGGTTTCTCCACATACGGATATGGCACGAGAACAGCGAGCTGGTCAATTTCGCGACGGCACGGGGTTACGAGTACAAAATAGATATCTATGATTAACGAGGAGGAGTTCCTGGTGGGCGAGGCTCTTATGGGAGAAGAGCCAGAAATAGCGCATATTGATCTGATTATAGGCAGTAAGAGATCTGCTGTGGGCGCAGCATTTGCCTCTGCGCTTGCCCAGCCTCGACAAGCACACACGCCGATCCTTGGCGTCATCCGACCTAATCTTCCGACCAAACCAGCGACGCTGATCGTACCGAAGGTGAGCATACGAAACCTCGCAGATGCGGAGAAGATGTTTGGACCTGCTCAAAGTGCAGTTGCCAAGGCCGTTGCGGACGCAGTGGAAGAAGGCATTATACCGAAAGCGCAGGTGGAAGACCTCGTGGTTATCGTTTCCGTCTTCATCCATCCCCGAGGCAAGGATTATCAGCGGATCTATCGATACAACTATGCCGCGACAAAGCTCGCACTCTCACGAGCGATTCAGAAGTTCCCGGATATCGATAAAGTTTTAGAAGAGAAAGATAAATCAATACATGCTATGATAGGATTCAGGATAAATAATCTTAAAAAACCGCCCTATCTGGAGGTTGCACTGGACATTCCAGACTGGAGGCGGGTAGAAGGGATTATCAGGGCCTTACCCAGAAGTGACGCAATCATAATCGAGGCGGGCACACCGCTCATCAAGCGGTATGGCGTTGAAGTGGTGCAGAAGATCCATCAGTTGAGGCCCGAGACGGTTGTGCTTGCTGATCTCAAGACATTGGACACGGGCAACTTAGAAGCGCGGATGGCTGGCGATGCAACCGCCGACGTGATCGCGTTTTCGGGATTAGCGCCCGTGAAAACGATGGAGAAGTTTATCGATGAGTGCAAGAAAGTTGGCGCGCTCTCGCTGATGGACACACTGAACGTGCAAGACCCGGTGGCGGTACTCGAGAAGCTCACGGTGAAGCCGAACATTGTGGAATTGCATCGAGCAATCGATGTGGAACAGGCACAGGAGAGTGCATGGGGCGATATCGGTGAGATACGCCGCGTGTGTGGGAACAACGTACTCGTTGCGGTCGCCGGCGGCATACGTGTGGACAAGGTAGAAAAAGCTCTTGAATCCGGGGCGGATATTCTCGTGGTTGGTCGCGCGATTACCGCGGCAAAGGATGTGAACGGAGCAGCGCGAGCGTTCCTGCAGCGGATGGGTGTCGAAGAGGTGGATCAGTTCAGGGTTATGACTGATTTTTAGAAAGAACAGATGAGTTCTCTCGACGCCGTAAATGATCGATTATCGTTTGCCTGGAGACGGTTGAAAGACCTAGAAGAGTTAACAAGAGATGGTGAAGATCTTGGAGGAGCTGATCCTAAAGAAAGACAGCAGTTGATCCAGGAGTTCTTCTTCCACTTATTGGGTGCTACGGAGTTCCTTGCACAGGTAGTCAATACTTCAAAGAGTCTCGGAATCGATACGGAGAAAGTGACAATAAACCGAGTTTGTGTTGAGCTGAATAAAAAAGACCCAAATGATCCAATAAAGACCATATTAGAGAACCTGCATCCACCAACTTCTAGACAGCCGTTACCTTCAGATCCGTATTCCGAAGAGGGTTGTCACTATAGGATTGTGGTATATAGGAACCGAGTTTGTCACCATGGAAATAACCCCTTTTGTTTTACGGTTTCTTGTGGCTCACCAAGTGAGGACCCCTCAACTAGTTTACTCCTTGATCCTAGGGATGAAACTCATGATGCCTCGAAAGAATCTGCTATTTCTGAACTAAATCGTTTTTATGAATTAGTTGATGAAAAATGTCAGCAAGTTCTGGCAATGCTCTAAACGATCGCATAATCTAGTCGAAGGATGTCCAGAATTCAGTACGAGTAAAGAGGTTAGTTCTTGATTTAGAAATTAGTCCTTCCTTTCCAGCACCATCTTGATCTTCTTCAAGCGCGTGAAATTCTCGCGTTCCATCTCTTCCAATCGCATCTGGATGTATTTCCGCGTCGTTTTCAAGCGCGGGATCATGACGTATTCAAGCGCATTGACACGCCGTTTCGTCTTCTCCACCTCGCCTGCAAGATTCCGCACCGCTTCCTCGAGCTCCGCGAGCTTGATTATCTTCTCCAACGCCTCTTCGAAACTGCGCGCACATTTGTCCACCGCGGCAGAGGAATCCACAAAGCCGTAGCCGCGATCCGTAACGTTCCGCGCTAACTCGCTCTTCAATTCCAAGATGGGCACACTCACGCCCATAATACTTCGTGACGAAAACTCCAGTGAGATCTCCTGCGGCGTCATCAGCGATAATTGCCGCACTTCATCCACGCCTAACCGCGCCTGTGCGAGTATCAAATAATTAAAAGCCTCCTGTAACTTCTCTTCCGCTTCCTTCCGGGCACCCCGTACCTCGCCCACGACATCCAGGAACTCAGCAATCAGCGCATCCCGCTTCTCTCGTAGCAAATCGTGCCCCTTCTCCGCTAATTTCACCCTTCTACGCAGGTACAACAATTCCATCCTCGTGGGGCTTACCCCTTCTATTATCTCCGGCATACTCCACTCACTCTACCACTAAGATATAATACGAGCAGGTATTAGTATTTAATTTCTATTCTATTCTACTCCGCGACGAGCGAGGCGAGAGACACGCAGATTCGGTTTAATCCTGTTGGACAGGGAACTACCAAAGCTATGTACCCATACCAACGCCTTTCTCCACCAAATAGATACCATCCTGAAAGACGCGCGGGTCATACCCTCTTATCCTCGTCGTCTGCTCTATGTCTGCCGCAGTCTGCCCCACCGCCTCCTTGTTAATGCCGGAAACCACGATCTCTCTGCCTTTCAGTTCCACTTTCACGCCTTCCACAATCTTCGCCATCCGCGGCTTCCGTTCACCCAAGAAGTTCGAGACGGAAAGGGCGTCGCCCTCCTTTGTCAGCGCGATCTGCATGGGAAAATGCGCGTGTACAACCGCCAACTTATAGAAAAAGCCTTCCGTCACACCGGTAATCATATTCCTAATGTGTGATGCGTACGTCCCCACAATGGCTTGCATCTTCTTCCTTGACGTGCCACAGTGTATAACAACCGCGTTGCCCTCATCAGCCTTTTGCTCTATTTGGAACCGCACGCCGGGGTACCACAATTCTCGCTCTATCGCCCCTTTCGGGCCTTCCACCTTAATAACCGCCTTTCCCGTTAGCGTGACAGTCACCCCTTCAGGAATCGGTACAGTAACGCTAATACCTTCGTCCGTATCTTCCGTCGAATCGGTCATCTTTAATTACCACCACTTCGTTTTTTATTTAGTTCAGAGTCGAATAGGATAGAATAGATAAAGCACCTATATAAATTTTAAACGCTTCTTGTACGTCGTTGAACGGAAAATGATAAGAGCGATAAAGGAAGTGCGTGAGAGCAAGGAATTGCACAGTCGCATATTCGACTTAGCGGCTGTTATGCCACTTGCAAAGGAGATAATCGCTACGGTGAAGAGCCGCGGGGATGCGGCACTGTTGGACTATACCGAAACGTTCGACCGCGTAACCCTGACAGAGATAGAAGTGAAGCCGGACGAACTCGAAGCCGCAAAAGAGCGCGTCGATGACGAGATGGTACGGTGTATCGAAGAGGCGGCAACGGCGATACAAAATTTCCATTACCGGCAGAAGAAGCGCGCATGGTTAGAGGAATTTAAAGAGGGCCTCTTCCTCGGTGAGATGTACGTGCCGTTTGACGTGGTCGGCGCGTATGTCCCGGGCTCGTATTTCAGCAGCGCGTTAATGTGCGTAATTCCCGCGAAGATCGCCGGCGTACGTGAGATTGTGGTTTGCACACCTCCGGGAAAGGACGGGAACGCAGATCCGCTAACGTTGGTAGCTGCGAAGATCGCCGGTGCGACGAAGATCTGTAAGGTTGGCGGCGCTCAGGCGATTGCCGCGCTCGCTTTTGGTACTGAAACGATTCCGAAGGTGCAGAAGATAGTGGGACCCGGGAACGTGTACGTAACCGCAGCAAAGATGGCCGCACGCGAAGAAGGTGTTGAAATTGATTTCCCCGCGGGGCCGTCGGAGGTGTTGATCATCGCCGACGAAACGGCGAACCCTTCGTTTATTGCCTCGGATATGCGTGCACAAGCGGAGCACGGCGAGAAGTCACAGGCAGTTCTTCTTACAGACTCCGCACGCTTGGCTGCAGACGTGGAGCGCGAAATCGCCGCGGATACCGCCGACGAAACGCGCAGCAGATCGCAATATTGGATAATGGTCGGTGCGAGCATGGAAGAGTGCATCGAATTTTCAAACGAGTATGCACCAGAGCATCTAGAACTAATAGTGCGGACGCCAATGGACGTTCTGAAGCGCATCAAGAATGCAGGATCTGTGTTCATCGGCAATTATGCGCCAGTAGCGGCCGGTGATTACGCAACCGGTGCGAATCATGTGCTGCCAACTGCAGGCTACGCGAAGCTCTTCTCCGGGCTTGACGTCGACCACTTTATGCATCGAATCACCTTACAATGGCTGGATAAGGGCGGTTTAGAGAAGATAAAGGACGTCATCGTGCGGTCGTGCAGGGCAGAAGGCATGGAAGCGCATGCACGGTCGATAGAGGAGCGGTTTTTGCCGGATTCCTCTATCTGACTAAATGTTACGCCGAATCCACTTTGGCCAGTCGTCTTCTGATGTTGATCGAATAACACGGCACCAGCTATTTTAGTGCGCACGTTTACTTGGAGGGTGTCTCCGATCGGGAGGGTAACAAAGTCACACCAAACCAAGCCAAGCCAAGTCAAGTCAAGTCAAGTCACGCAACGCCACGCAGTAAAGTATAAGTTGATGAAATTATTTAAACCTGATAAGCGCGTGTCTTTACGGCGTGATGGATGGACAGATAGATGGATGGTGTAAGATGCATGCTATCAAAAAGAGTGGATAGAATAGCGGAATCAGCAACGATAAAAATGGGGCAGTTAGCAGAGCAATTACGGGCGGAGGGGAAGGCGGTACTGAACTTCACCCTCGGTGAGCCTGACTTCAGAACCCCGGAGCACATATCTGACGCAGCGAAGCAGGCCATGGACCTTGGCTACACGCACTATACGAGCAGCGCAGGCATCACCGAGTTACGGGAAGAGATCGCGAAGAAGATACGCGAGGAGAACAAGGTCGAGGCGAGCGTAGAGAAGGTAATCGTAACGCCGGGCGGCAAACAGGCGATTTATGAAGTGATGATGAGCCTTTTGGATGAGGGCAATGAGGTGCTCTTGCTCGACCCGAGCTGGGTTACCTTTGAAGCCGCGGTGAAACTGGCAGGCGGGCAGCCACGCTGGGTGAAGCGGTTAGAAGAAGCGTTGACATACGAAGCGCTGGGATCCGCAATATCGGACAAAACGAAACTGCTGGTGATAAACAGTCCAAACAATCCCGCGGGATATGTTCTTAGCGATCACGAATTGAAAGTGGTCGCCGACTTCGCGGTCGAGCACAACCTACTCGTGCTCTCTGACGAGATCTACGAGAAGATCCTCTATGGACGAAGGCATACGAGCATCGCTTCGCTTGGCGACATGCAGGAGCGAACAATAATCATCAACGGCTTCTCGAAGACGTATGCCATGACTGGCTGGCGAATCGGGTATGCTGTTGCGCCCCCTGAGATACTGAAAGGGATGCTGAAGATCCAACAGCATTCGGTAAGCTGTGCATCGTCCATATCGCAATATGCCGCGTTAGCTGCGCTTCGCGGGTCGCAAGATTGCGTGGCTGAAATGGTCACGGAGTTCAAACGGCGCAGGGAGGTAATTGTGAAGCGGCTGAACGCTATGGGGCTGCACTGCGTCAACCCCGAAGGCGCTTTTTATGCGTTTGTTAATACCTCAGATCATGGCGACGATGTGGCGTTCACTGAGCGGTTGCTACAAGAGGCGTATATCGTTGTTACACCGGGCTCGGCATTCGGAAGCGCAGGTAAAGATTACGTGCGGTTCTCATTCGCAGCGTCTATGGAAGACATCGTAGAAGGGTTGGATCGAATCGAAAAGATGATCTGACAATAGATACTTCTCGAAACGTAAGGAAAGCCACCTCACTCAGACAGTGAAGTTATTGTAACCTACAAACAGAAAAAGAATAAAAAAAAAATAACAGAAAAGGGGAGAGAAAAAAAAGGCCCCTTTTTACTTTTTACGTTTTGTGCTTTTACTGCTTCCTTCTCAGTACCAAGTACGCCACTGCGAACAGTCCTGCAATTGCGAACACTGCTCCGAAACCTGGCTCTTCAGGCGTTGGGGTTGGTGTTGCTGTTGCTGCTGGCGTTGTCACAGGCGTTGGTGCTGCGGTTGGTGCTGCGGTTGGTGCTGCGGTTGGTGCTGCGGTTGGTGTTGCTGATGGTTTGCCGCACGCCGCACAGTTCGGATCAGGATCACACGGATCTTCTGGGTCGCTGCCCTGCAGCCACTCCACTATGTCAGAGTAGCCGTCGCCATCGGTGTCGAGTGCTGGTCCTCCGGAAACCCCTCCCACGGGACCCGATTTTTTATTAACCGTGGTTGTCACCGTAACACTGGCAGTCTTGTTTGCATCACCCTGCGACGTTGCATTTACTGTTGTCGCGAAGATTCCTGCAGCGCCACCGGTCACGGTTAATGTAACATCCTTGGTTTCAGCCGCCGCTAACGTCACTTCTGGATTTATACTCAGCGTTCCCGGTCCTGACACTATTGTTAGATTAATTGTATCCTCGGTATTTCCCGTATTCTCCACCGTTAAGGTGTACGTTACCGTCTGCCCTTCCGTGATAATCGCTGTGGTCTTATCTGGTGTGAGCGTAACGCCGTACTGTTTCGCCACAACCGTGGTCGTCACCGTAACACTGGCGGTCTGCTCTGAGGCCTGTGACGTTGCATTCACCGTTGTCACATAATTGGTAACATCGGTACCATTAACAGACAACGTAACCATCTTACTCTCACCCACTGCTACAGCCACTTCCGGATTGATACTCAGCGTTCCCGGTCCTGACACTATTGTTATGTTGATTGTGTCATTTACGTTCCCCGTGTTCGTCACCGTTAAGGTGTATGTTGCCGTCTCACCTTGCACAATCGTCTTCGCGTTCTCATCAACGGTGAACTCGAAGCCGTAGACCTCGGGAACGGTATATTGTGCCGTATCATTTGCCGTATTACCAGCCTTATCGGTCACCACTACTTCCACATCGTGCGTTCCCGGTAAGAATTCGGCCTTTATCGTTCCATTCCACGGACTGTTCTGCTTCGTCAGTTGCTGGCCATTTGCCGTCACCATTGCGACACCACTCAATGCATCCGTGGCATTAACGGTTACAAGTATGTCTCCCTTTGGATCGGGCGTGGTTGGATCAAGGTCCACAGCAATAATCTGTGGATTGACAATGTCTTTCCTCACGGTCAAATTCTTCGTTGTCTCAACATTTGGCGTCTCGTTCTTGTCCACCGAGTAGTACCAGATCGTCGTCTCGTCCTCTGCAGCTACCGTCACCTTGAAAGTCTGCTCGGTGATATCCGAAACCAGCCCTGCATCCGGACCGACAGCGGTTGTGTTGTTTACCGTTGTCCACGCTCCTTCGCCCGACGTCGTCGAGAAGTTAGTGTAAGCAACGCCGCTAGCATCAGTGCGAAGAAAGGATAGCATCACCGGCGAATTTGTCCAGTTCAATTGATGCTCCGTCGGTATTGGACTCGGCTCACCAGGCAAATTAGGCGCGGTCACCGCTGTTGTCGGTGCTGTAGTGTCGATCGGGCATGCATTCTCGGCATCCGGTGTTGGCGTGTCCATCTTCGTGAAGTCTGCCGCGTCATCATCGGTGTCAACACCGTTCGGACATCGGCCCGTTGATTTACCCGCGTCCGGTGCCGGCGCATTGCCAGAAGTACCATATCCGACCTGATCGATAATCCCACCGCTATCGTTCTTCAGTATGATGATATCGCCGCCATTATTCAGCCACCCACTTGCAATGCTATAAACCGCGTAATCGCCTACTGCGATGGTTCCCAACGCTGTGAGTGATTTGCTGTTACCAACCTCATCCTCCAGTGTCCACCCGGTCAGATCAACCGCCTCTGCGCCTTTGTTGTACAGCTCTACCCATTCCGTGGTGTTGTCCGCGACGAACTCGTTTATCACGACCACAGGTGCCGCTGGCGGTGCTTGGAGGGTCATAGTAGGCGCTTCATCCGCACCGACGCCTGATATCGTTACAGATACAGGTCCTGCGGTGTAGCCATCACCCGTGTCGATTACCATTACGTATAGCACATCATCGACCGTAGCCGCATAACCTGCGATTAACTCAGCATCAACTACATATTTGTTGGCCTGATATTGACCTATCGTAGCCGTCGTACTGTTAGTTTCGTCTATGTAATATAAAAGTACCGTATGTCCATCTGCCGGTGTGCTATCCGCCGCATCGTTAACCGTTCCACCAATCCAATACGATGCTAATGCTTCTCCTGTCAGTAGTGCCAGAAAGGCCACTGCAAGAACCAGTACAAAAACAGTTCTCTTCTTTATCATTTTTTTCTATTTTTCACCTCCTTTATGTTTCATTACATCGTTACTCCTCTGGTAATTTTGTGCCCACGATCAAACAGGCACCCATATAGTAGTTGAATCAACCCATACTTCATAGCCTTCTCCTGGCACGATATCAAAGTCATCCCCTATTCCACCAAACATCGAAAGCCAACCTTCTGAGGTTTGGTTATCTGGGTCCCATCGGTTCACCGTGGTGCAGCTGCCTCCTATTGCCGCCATCAATGACGATGCATTAGCCATCGTTGTATCGTATGGTAGTCCAATCCAGTTCCTGCCGGTGCTGCCCGCCTTTTTGATGAGATCGATTTGACCAATATCCACAGGTTCGCCAGTCAGGTTAAACGTTGTATCTGCGTCAACCCATACCTCATAGCCTTCTCCTGGCACGATATCAAAGTCATCCCCTATTCCACCAAACATCGAAAGCCAACCTTCTGAGGTTTGGTTATCCGGGTTCCATCGGTTCACCGTGGTGCAGCTGCCTCCTATTGCCGCCATCAATGACGATGCATTGGTTATCTCGTTGGTAAGCGGTATGCTAATCCAATTCCTGCCGGTGCTGCCCGCCTTTTTGACGAGTATGTAGTCGAGCGTGACAGCTTGTTCCTCTGTAACCGTAAGAGGGATACTTATCGACGTATTAGAACTGCCCTTGGTATCGGTGGCGTTCACGGTAAGGCTGAAATTCCCAATCACACTTGCGTTTGTCGTGCAATTGTAAACAGTTGTATCTGCCGTAAGATTAGTCATTGCGTACATCGTAAACCGATACGTCGAACCATTCATTGGTACCCACATTCCCCCGATTGGGGTGAGATTGATAGTAACGGTGTCAATATCGAAATATGTCGTGGTCACCCTCACCCGTAATTCGGTAAATTCGGTATTGACAACTATCTCTCCTGGAATTGCCTCGGGATCCGAGACGATCGGTGGTGGTGGGATCTGAAGAGTCATATCCGGCGCTTCATCCGCACCGACGCCTGATATCGTTACAGATACAGGTCCTGCAGTGTAGCCATCGCCCGTGTCTATTACTTTTACATATAGCACGTCATCAACCTGTGCCGCATAACCGGGAATTAGTTCAGCATCAATCACATATTTATTAGGTAGGGTTTGACCAATCGTGCCTTGTACGCCATTACCTTCGTCTCCAAGCAGATATACAAGCGCGGTATGCCCGTCTGCTGGTGTACCATCTGTCGCATTGTGAACGGTCCCACCAATCCAATATGATGCTTCCGCTCCTCCAGTTAGTGCTACAAAAGCCGCTACTAAGACCAGTGCAAAAACAATTTTCTTTTTCATCTTTCTTCTTTGTGTTACCTCCTATTCTTTATTATATTCTCCCCTCACTTATCTTCTTTCTCATATATCATTCCTCACTTCTCTTGATGTGTTATATGGCATTCAAACTGGTACCCACGTCGTATTTGCGCTGACCCATATTTCGTAGCCTTCTCCTGCCACTACATCGAAGTTCGTTCCCGTGCCACCAAACAGCGAAACCC
>JAFGHB010000075.1 GCA_016930255.1 Methanomicrobia archaeon
ACGCATCAGAATCTCACTGTACCACTCGCTGAAGTTATGCTCCTTGGGTATAATCGTCTGAGCGTCCTCTTTTTGTGGCATCGTTGCATGATGAGAGCCGCTGGAGGGCTTTCACAGAAAACTTTAAATCCCCCCTCTATTTAAATGTTAGGTCGTGGGCGATATACATGGGCATCAGCGGCGATTGGAGTTGGCCTTCCATCGGCTTGAGAGGGCATTAATTACAGAAGAAGACCGCGCGCTGATAAAGGATTTTGTACACTACAAGACAGCGGCTCAAAGTATCGGGTTGTTACGGCAGGATAAGTATTTGCGGAGCCTGATGCTTATCGCCGAACGATACCTGGACGGGCGAACTTATGCTTCGCTTACCCGCGAGGACGTAATGGAGATAGTATCGAACATTGAACGTAGCGGGATGAGCGGCTGGACGAAACACGATTATCGGGTGATCTTGAAGGCCTTCATGATCTGGTTGGGCAAGGAGAAGGAGGTTGTATGGATCAAAACATCGAAGCCGCGTAAGCTCCCGGATGAGATCCTTAATGAAGGGGAGATATCGCGGTTGATCGACAGTGCGCGGAGTTTACGCGACAAGGCGTTCGTTGCATGCCTGTACGAGGGTGGGTTCCGGATAAGCGAGATCGGCGGGCTGCGCATGAAGGATGTGGATTTCGATCGTTATGGTGCGATTGCGATGGTAGAGGGCAAAACCGGCATGCGGCGCGTTCGGCTCATCTGGTCGACGCCGTATCTATCGCAATGGCTGGAGGCGCATCCGCAGCGCGAGGATCGACTGGCACCGGTCTGGATAAAGAAGGATGGTAAGGCACTGGGATATCCGGCGCTGCGCGAGCAACTGCGAGAGATTGCGAAGCGAGCGGGGATCAAGAAGAAGGTGAACCCGCACAACTTCAGGCATTCGCGATCAACGCATCTCGCCTCGCGGTTGACGGAATCGCAGATGGAGGAATATTTAGGCTGGGTGCAGGGTTCGAGGATGCCGTCGATCTACGTGCACATGTCGGGCCGTGACCTCGATGGAGACTTGCTCAAGATGTACGGGTTGGAGGATAAGCGTGACGACGAGCCGATCAAGCTGAAGATGCAGGAGTGTCCGCATTGCCGCACCGTGAACACCGCGGGTGCACGCATCTGCATAAACTGCCGTAAACCGCTCGCGGTGGATGAAGTGCTTGACCTTGAGGCACGTAGCAAAGAGTTCTTACTCGATATGATGGATTCGCTTGCGAAGAATCCAGAGAAGGTGGCACAGTTTAAGGCGTTCTTTAAGACTGAATAATCATCAGTGCTTACTCAACTACCACTGCGGAAGTGTAAGAGCAAAAGTACAACTCTCCTACTTTTTTTGCGCCAAACTTTCATCTATCTCCTGCAGCAGCCGCCGGAACTTCGGCTTTTTTAGCATCACCAAAAAGGAGTGTAGCATAGCGATTCCTTCCTCATCAGTTCTCCTTATCTCATCGAGCAACAAAAGCTGCCGATTCGCATACTCGCGCGCGTAGTCCTCTGACTGGACTCCGCGATGGATATAATAGCTGATCGCCTGCGAGCGACTATCCCAGAGTCCCTCATCCACCTCTTTATCGAGCCGTTCCTTCATCCGTGAAGCCAGGGAAATTGAAAACGTGTCCTTAACCTCCCCCGTTCTTCTTCTTTTAGGTTCGGCGCTTTCGCCCCTGTCTTCTGCCCCATCTTTCATCCTTCCACCTCCTGTATACTCTGGTTTACCAGTTAGTTTTATCTGTTTATAAATGTTGCGGTTCAACAGCAAAACACTATTTCATTCACATACCATAATTCCATTTGGTGTTGGTTTTATATACTCGCCCCGCACTAGGTAGTTCCTGTTGAAGTTCAGCAAACTTCAACGGTAAGGAGGGCATTGTTGCCATGGAATGCAAACCGAAAGAAACGGAAGCAATGAGACACCCGGGCATTGTAGGAACTGAGCTAGATGAGGGGCACATATCTCGTTCTACTCCAGAACACACCCAGTCCCCGTCTAAGAAACCTCTAAGTCCGGAATCGCGGCAGGAATTGAAACAATTTGTTGAGAAATGGCGAGTGTTCATCGACGATCCTTCGCTTTTGGACCAGCCGATGCGCACGGTTGCGGAGTTCTTCAGAGAAGCTGCGATAGAGGAGGGGCTGATCGGTGAATGAGAGACATCGTTGCACGAGCACCGCTGCGGTGCTCGCCGATCCGGGACACTGTGACGACAAAAGACGGCGAGGTGACAGAGGAACGCACCGTAAGGTTAGAAAACGACGTGTTCATCATCACGGTGAAAGGGCAACCCGACAAACTGCCCTTCATCGAAGGCGAAGAGTACAGCGTCGAATTCCGCACACCGCAGATGCAGCTGCCCTTCGTGGACGAGACCACCGAGAGCCAGCCCCGGGAAGCGAACGAGATGGGTGGTGATGCAGAAGGCGGTGAGTGACAAGAATCCTGCAGCGGGGTGCGGGCTTACTCCAAAGCGGACATGCCAAAGCGGACCGTTTGTTTCACCTCCCATTTTGAGCATCGCTTTGTTTCGCCTGCTGAGTTATCGCCCCATAACTCTTGGGCTGTCCGCGGAGCAATAGGTCCGGCCCCACGTTCCCGTTTGCTTGGGCCGGTGGCGTGATCACTGTTCTCAATGCAGACGAGCAACACGAGATCGCGGCACGCCGTCATCGCTGCGCGCTCTGTGGCGACGCCAAGCAGCTGACGCATAAGAAGATCTCCGGCGGCGTGCCCGCCTTTATTTGTACCCAATGCGCGGAGGACTACGTGCAGCGCGCACAACGCGTTCAAGCGCAGCACGAACCTCCGAAAAAGCTCCTGATCGAGGTCTCTGCGCCCCAGCTCGCAACGGTGACGTTCAACGGTATTGTCGAGGATCTCAAACGCCTGGTCGATGATTATCTTGAAGAAGAAGGGTTCGGAGCTGATGCAGATATCCGTCTGATCAGAGGTCATGAGTAATAAGATTCCGCGAGACGTAGCAGTCCGCTCTCGATGATTTCATGGGCGACACCTTCGACCTCACGCGCAAAGAAGTTAAAAAACAAGACACCGCACAAGACCCGAAGTTAAATTTTAACTTGTCCCTGCTACAGCAGCTCCGCAGCGGCCGACGACCTGCTCAAATCGCCCAGGAGCTCGGCATGTCGAAGCCCGCGCTGCAGTACCATCTGAACCAGCTCAAGGCGGCAGGGCTCGTTACAAAGCTAGGCTATGGCGTTTGGGAAGTCAACGACATACCCCTGATCACCCCCAGAAAAGAAGTTAAAAAAACAATCCAAGTGACTCTTGACAACACTACACAGAAGTTAAAATTCCTCGGGGTGTCTGACTCCGTTCGCGGGCACGCATTCGTATTCGTGCTGAAGGTGCCGCCGGGTTTGCTGAACTGGAACAACCGCCGGCGTGAAGAATACCTCAAGAAGCACGGACTCGACTACCAGCGGCTCTTGATCGCAGGTGGCGGGCAACGCATCTGGATGGGCGGCCGGAAGGTGTGGCTCACGAACAAGTCGGTGATCATCTACGAGAAGAGCTCGTTTTTCGCGGAGACGGCGAAAGATGCGAAGAAGTATGCGCTCATGACCTTCATTGCGCTCGTGAAGAAGCTCGAGCGAACACTTCATGCGGATTTCACGTTCAAACTCGGGAAGGAATATCGATTCAAGGTGTCGCGACAGCACTTTGCGCTCGTCAAGAACGCGCTTGCAGAGCAGTACGATTACGAAGGCAAGCGACTGCACGTGCACGAGCCGGACGCAGGCAAGCTCTGGTTTGTGATCGATAACTCGTTCAATTTGCACGAGGCGGAGACGGTGCACCAGCGCACCGCGGTCTCTGATAATGCGAAGGTGCAGAACTTCTTCAACTCGCTGAAAGAGTGCCCGGTGACCACTGATGAGCTCATCGCGGCGATCGCAGGCGTCACGCAGAATCAGATCGCGTTCGCAGAGAATATCAGCACGCATATCCAGGCCATCCGTGAGCTCGGGCAAGGCGTGCAGGAGCTGAATCAACTACTTGCGAAATTCGAAGCGGAGATGCGCGACGCGCGCGAGAGCACGCAAACGTCGCTCGCTGATCTGCTCCAAACGAGCGGGGTGAAGAAAAAATTGTAGTGATTATCCCGGCGAAAAAAACCATTCGCATGATGCGGAATGCGAATCACGAGGCGTGCTGGTCTGAGATCCGGAAAAAGGCGCGGCGCATCAGAACGGTCGTTGACGACACGGGCGCGGTTTACGACGTTTACAGGATCTCAGCTAAAGATCTTCTGCGTGTGATGATCCTGCAATCTCACCCCAACACCCGCCCGGCTTGAGGGTAGGCTAAGCCAATTTTATCATCGAAGCAGGGGAGTTACTCTGGAATCGTAACCCATAGCTTCGATCTGGGCTCATAATATAATTTTACCGGTTTCTTCAGCTTAATTCTTTCCTCACGATCTGTACCTTTCCCTCGTACAACATATCGCATACATCTTATTTGTGGCATTAATCTTCATCTCCCACACACCAAAACTCCGCGTACACGGGGTAATGATCCGACACCACGGTGGTCTCGTCTACAGTTAATCCATATTTCTGATCAAATCTGTAAACACCAGCATCGCCGGTATAATCCGATACCGCAGCATTCGTTATTATAATGCGATCGTAGGTGCAATCGGTGGTCTTCGTTGTTGTATCCACGTTGTTGTCAATGCACCAGTAATACTCGCTACCGCTCAAAGTCGAAGCGGAATCTTCATCGAAATACGAGCAATCGGCGTTCAAATCGCCCAGCACGATGAAGTCCTGCTCACCTGGGCACGCGCTCCGCGCATAGCTCACCACGGCATCAAGCGCATTGATCTCTTCCGTCGCCTCGTCTGGATCCGTATGAATAACCATGAGCGTCGCATCGAAGTTGCCCCCAGCTGCCTTGAACGAGGCGATGTACGGCTCTCGGTGGAACGGATCGGTGCCTCCCGGTTCCGGATAGGTCTGCGGCGTGCCAACCAGTTGGATGGTCTGGGTGTTGTAAAGGTACGCATACTGCTCTCGGTAATGCTCGGTTCGGCCTAATCGTTCACTCACCACATAATCATACCGCGAGCCATCTGCGTTCACAAGATCAATCAATGCCGGAAGCGTGGTCTGAGATTTGTCCCGGAGTTCCTGGATAGCCACGATATCATAGGTGCGGACAATCCTTGCAAGTACATCCATCACCTCCGGCTTGGAGGATTTGGTCGGACCGAACGTCTGGATGTTGAAGGCGCCGATTCGAACCTTTTCTTCGCCGTGATCACCGCCAGACGAAGGCGATGGTGAAGAAGAAGGTATGGACGAGGGCGACGGCGAAGGCGACAGTGAAGATGGTGCGGCAGAAGGGGTGGGCGAAGGTGAAAGAGGTGTGGGCGAAGGCGTGGATGTAGATGCCGGGGTTGCTGTTGGAGTTGTAGAAGGTGTTGAGCTGGGTATCGGGAATTCATCGACGCAGCCTGCGACAAGCGCAACAACTACAACTGCTACCACAACGAAACCAGCGAGGTGCCCCCGGTCCATAAATCCTCTATCGGGGCTGCTCGTTAATACTGGTTTCGGTCGAGATGGAGAATAGCAATAGCAAAGTTTATTATTGTCTATAAAATAACATCCCTACTAGGGATACCACTATGAAATTATCACCGCGCGAAAGCGAGCTTTTGGAAGACGCTAACATCTTCGAGCACCCCGTAAGGTGCCAGATTGTGGAGCTGCTCGCAGAGCAGCCGATGCACATCAACGCGCTGAGTAGAGCGTTAGGTGAAGAGCGGGGGCTCGTTGGGTATCATCTTAGTACATTGCAAGAGCACGGATTCGTGACGAGCAAGTACAAAATCTTTTTCCTGCTAGAGCAGAGAGGCATAGCTCTGAGGTTATACACCGTCACTGATAAGGTCGCGGCAGCGAAAGCGAAAAGTGGTTAAAATGTTCACTTTAACCGGGAGAACAAAAGAAAGATGAGGCGCGAACTGAACCTTTCCATGCTCTGTATACTAACTGTATTTCTTATTGTAGCAGATCCAGTTAGTGCTGCATATGAAACTACTTCTGTTCAAGAGCCCATCATCATAGCCAGTGCCAGTGTATTTGAGGGTGGAAATGAAATGAAGATATTCAGCAACGGAAAGGTTGAGTGTTACCAAGTGCATTATGTTCCTTGGTATAAAGCTGTCACAATTAAGGAGGGATATATATCAAAAGCCGATGTTGATTATCTTCTATATTTGTTTCAAAACTTACCAGACCACTCTACATTTACAATTGAATCGGAAACCAATGGGTATGAGTGGGAATACCATATTTTTGATGGAGCTATTAGTTCTCTAAAAATTTTCTGTACGCCTTTAAATAAAACCGTGATATTCAGACCTACAATTAATGATGAAGGGTCTGCAACAGGAGAGGCACTAGAACTATTGCAAAAAATTGATAATATATATACAGAAACTCCTGTCGTTGAGACAAGAAACGAGATTAATCCTTCCCTCATATCTATCAATTTTGATGCTGAAAACTTTAGCACGGGGGAGATAATAACAATAAACGGCTCCTGTGAGGAAGGAGGCTGGTTGGGAAACGTGACCTCTTATGAATGGGATTTCGGTGATGGAAGCCAAGGCTATGGTAAATCCGTGTGTCATACATATTCATCATCAGGTAATTATACAGTAAAATTGACTGTAACTACCACCAAGGGTGGAATCGGCATAAAAGATAGAACACTTAATATTACAGGTTCCATCTCCACAGCTTCACCATCTCCTGAAGTTTCAGGATTTGATGGTCTATCAGCTGTCGCAGCGCTACTGGTATTAACTTGCTTTTTTAGGAGAAATAAAGTGCGTTAAGGGCGGACGGCCTCTTTCTGGATCCATACAGACTGCTCGTAGCGGGTTTCGATCGAAATCCCTAATAATCAGCATACGTGATTTTTATGTTATACGAATTAATATCACCTGGTGGAGATCTATGGGAAGAGAACGGTTAGATGGGAAACTTCTGCAAGATGCTTACATCTTGCTGCAACCCGCACGTTACAGAATCGTGAAGCTGCTTGCCGAGCAGCCGATGCACATCAGCGCACTCAGCACCGCGATGGGAATCGCAAGTCGGATCGTGGCGTTCCATCTGCGGACTCTGGAGGACTTTGGATTCGTAAAGTGCAAGTACGAGATCTCGGATGACCCAAAAACGAGGTGGAAGGCACTGAGGTTATGTACGGTCACCGATAAGGTCGCAGATGTGATAGCAGAACTCAAAAGGGCACTTTGAGTGAAATCCACCTAAGGGTAGCTGCTTTTTTTGCACGTTCGTTGCTTGCTACCACGCCTATTTAGAAGATTGTTATTTACATGATTAAGTTTTATATAATGTGTGAATTTCCAATATTATTGGGGTAAATTTATGGGGAGAGAAACGGTAGAAGGCCAACCTCTAGAAGATGCGCACATCGTCAAACATCCTGTGAGGCACCGGATCGTTGAGCTACTTGCGAAAAGGCCGATGCCCATCGACGCGCTGAGCAGGGCATTGGACGAAAAGAGGGGGCTCGTTGCAGATCATCTCATGGCACTGCAAGAGTACGGATTCGTGAAGAGCAACTATGGACTCCTAATTCTGCTAGAGCCAGAGCAGAGAGTAACGGCACTGAGGGTGTACAAGGTCACCGATAAGGTCGCGGATGTGAAGGCTGAGCTGAAAAGGGCGCTTTAGTGGTGTAGACCTGCTTGTCGAGGAAGACGATGGCGATGCTTGCAGAGCAGCTGGCACACATCGACGTGCTGAGCCGAGCCTGATGTGCGAAGAGGAGGCTCGTTGCGTCTCATCTCCTAGCAGCAGAAGAACGCGGGTTCGTTAACAGCAATTATGAACTCCTCATCCTACTAATGCGGAGAGGAACGGCACTGAATTTGTATACGGTCACCGATAAGGTCGCAAAAGTGAAAGCGGAGCTGAAGAACGGCTTTAGTATATCAGGACGACCATATAATGTACACATCGTTTTCAAAAAGACGAAAGCGGAAGGTGGGCGGCAATGATGCGGTGGAAGAAACAAGATTTACCCTGCTATCGAAGTAAGGATAATTCGGGGAAAATAATAGGGGCTGATACAAATGGAATGCAAAGAACTGGAAAAAACCATTGGGTACACATTCAAGGATAAAGAATTGTTGAAACGTGCTCTGACAACTAATGGATGGGTAAATGAACAGCGTTCATCAGATACCAATAAAATACAAAGTCAAGAAGTTTTTTGCACATTGGGTGATGCAGTACTAAAATTAATATTAGTTGATCTGTTAGTAGATAAATTTGAAAACAGTGGATCGATAACTGAAGAAAAAAAGAAAATTGAGGACGAGAAAACACTTGCAGGTATAAGTAGAGTATTTTATATGGGCAAATTTATGATAACGAATGAGAGCGAGAGAGAACACGACAAAATCTATGATAACAACCGTAATCTTGCAGAAACTCTCGAGGCATTGATTGGGGCGATATATCGAGATGCAGGGTTTTGTGTTACGAAAGAAGTGATTATGAAATGGCCAGAGGTTGAAAAGCTTGTTGGCGGACGTGAAGGCTGAGCTGAAGAGAGAGTTTTGAATGGGTAGAACCGTCGCTACTTACCGGACCGTGCTCGAAGCGCTGATCAATGACTGGCAGGGTTTCAGAAGGGGCAGCGGAAAGAGAACCGGGAAGCGTTCGATCGACTGATGAACAAGGCCCGGTGCGTCAGAACCGTCACCGACGACTCTGGCGCAGTCTTCGACGTCTACAGGATCTCAGCTAAAGATCTCCTTCGCGTGATGATCAAGCAATCCTACCTAACACCAGCCCGACATGCGAAGGGGGGTTTGCATGGGTGAACCTATGACCAAAGCGCTTTATATGAAAAAATTGGATAGCTTTTATAGATGATGAAAAAATGGTCGTAACTGAAAAGAAGAAGAGACTGTGGTGGTTGGGCTTCCTGGGTTTTTTAGGATTTCAAGGATTTCTGGCGTTTAAAGTACATGAACCATTGTTGCTGTTTAACTTCTGTCTGTTTGCTTTTTTTACGTGGTTCTGGTATCTTAAAGAGGAACTAAAATATCTGGGCCTCCTTGGGATAATTGGTTTGGTTATAGCACTGCTCGGACTTCTAGGACTGATTGCAGTATAGGACACTCAGCGCTTCTTTAAAAAGCGATAAATAAAATCTCAAGAAGGATGTAGCGAAATTTGCTGAAATTTTGTGGCATTCCACTACTCTACTTCCAGCAGGTAACGCTCCCATTATTGACGAGCGATGCGCCCGGCGGCACCTGGGTAAGCACGAGAATCACGGTCAGGAGGTCGACAGAGGAACCCATCGCGCTGAGGAGTATCGGAAAGAAGAAGGCTGGGGTCAGAAGGCCAGCGATGCCGAGGACGATCGGGACGAGGACCGAGATGATGGCAAAGGGTGAGATGGTGATTAAAAGAAAGCGTGACCGCGAAAGCACTTCTTCGGTGTACACAAATGCACCGAAAGCTATAATCCCTACACCGGTCCTGTCGGACCGAAGAACGTTCGGGATGAAGAGCAGGTGGCAAAGCTCGTGACAAACGAGGACGGCGAGGATGCCGAGGATTAGGGGAAGGCTGATTGAGAAGGAGAGGGAGAAGGATGGTCCGGCAAACCCGAGGTCTTCGAGCGAAAACGCCGAGAACAGCGTAAAGATCCCGAGCGTCAGTGCGGCGGTGACGGCCATAAGCGGAAGGGAGAGGAGGAAAGCCATCAAGAGACGCTTTGGTTCTCTCAGTCGAACCCACCCCCGATCCTGGAGATTACTTAGTCGCTCGGGGTCGGTCGGTGGTAGCCGTGTGAAGATGCGCATAATATTCCCTCCGTTCTGGTAGTGAATGATGAAATGATGGAATAACTAGGTGTTGTTTTTGGTATAATCTATCTTTGGCATCATCTACACACTTTTACAATCCGCTCTTCGTGGAGAGGGAACATCAAAGGGCCTTTTTTATGGTTTTTTA
>JAFGHB010000076.1 GCA_016930255.1 Methanomicrobia archaeon
GATCCATATCCACATACCGGACGTCAATTTCAGTATCGTTGAGGTGAGTACCGATCCGGTAACACTTATTAAGCGGTATAGAGTGCATAATTATGGTGATACGCTCACTGATTTTACCGTTTACGCCGACGACAGTATAAAGAATAACGTGATGTTCCAGCCGGCGATGAACCATTACAATCTTTACCGTGGTGCCGTGGTTGAGTTTGACGTTCTACCCATCTTCTCCCCGGAGTCACCCCCAACACTCGGCAGTTGTCCGAGCTGTCTCGCGGGCCTTGGGGCGGGTGGCTTGAGTGGTACCATCAATGCAAAGGGCGCTGGTGTTTCCAAAAGCGCATCTGCAACCTTTTCATGCCCGGAAGGAGAGCAAGTCCGGTGCGTTACCCTGAACAACGTGGGTATTTTAAGAAAGGTGAATGATTGGTATTGTACGAACCGCCCCAATATCAACCTTAAATTTGATGTTCCCGCGGGATTCGAGAGTGCAAATGTGAAGAAAGCGACGCTAAGAATAGATTTCAATCCTTTTTTCGGGCTTCATGAACTTGAGAAACACGACGTTGACGTCTATCTCAACGGGCATAAAGTGGGGAGCTTATCGAATACGATCCCACGCGGTGTCTCGGAGTTTGACCTGACTCCTTCTTATCTGGCCTATGCGAGTGCCGGTAAAGCGGATAACAAAATCGAATTGAGGACAACGCATCTGAACGGTGGCCATTATGCGGTTGCATCGAATGCGGTGATTCAGGTCTGTGTTGACAACCTTACACTGTGCGTCTGCGCGCCCAGTCAAGAAGAGGCGCTGAACCGGGCGAAACAAATGAGTGTTCTCGAACCTTCGCTCTCTTCGATCACGGTAAGCATAGCGGAGCCCGCGGAAAATCAGGAGGTGCAGAAGACCAAGACCGTGACTATAAGCGCACAGGTGACCGGTGATGGCTCCTCGGCAGATGATCTCGCGGTAACCGCGTCCTTCAGCAACGGCGATAGCAACGTTATGCTCTCGAGTGCGGGTAGCGGTGCCTACACGGGGCAGTGGACCGTCACCAATGCGAGTGCTTCTCCTACCGGTGAGTGCACAATCACGGTGCGAGCCGCGACGTGTGAAGCAAGTGGGGAGGCAACCCGAAAGGTGAAGATCTCCGCACCTGATGCGCTCATGGTTGAGATCAAAAAGCCGGAGGATAATTTTGTCGAGCAAAAAGATAACGAGGTGGTAATCAGTGCCCAGGTGAACTATTATACCACGAGCACCAAGGAACTCGGTGGTGTCGTGAAGCACGACGAACTTGACTCGATCGAGGCAGAAGTTGACGGCTCTACCATAACTTTACTAGATACCGGAAAAGGCGCTGGCACGGAGGATGACGGCCTCTATGCGGGCATCTGGACGCCGACGGAGACCAAAGAGTACACGATTAAGGTAACAGCGAAGAAGAGCGAACTGAAAGACGGAGAAGACGAGGTGAAGGGGATCGTCAGTAGTTTCCTACTCTTAACTATCCCCGCGTCATTCGCAAACGTTCACCCATATAAAGAGTATGTTATCGCACTTCCTCAAAGTCGTTACGAAAACGCTCCCGTTTTTCAAAGAGGCGTTGAGAAGCCACAATTTGAGGTTAAAGGGTTAACAGGAGTGCCCGAAGGTTACGAGTTGCGGGTGGTGATCGAAGAGCCCGAAGGCCGAGGACAATACCACGTCGTGAAAAATCTCACGATATCCGACGGGTGGACTGATGACAAGGTGGTGGGCGAATGGGATTGGTCGGATAATTCCGGCACGAGGGGTGTGAACAGTATTCCAATCGGCGTGTATAAGGCGCAGGCACAGCTCATCAATAAGACAAACAATAAAATAAAAATTGTTCAACAGAGTTATACAAAAGAATTTTACGTCATCTTCGACTGGGATTCCACCCATAAGGACTTTATTACCAACGACAATGCCTATGTTTTTTACAACTATCCCTCATATTTTGGGTATGGAGGGGTTGGATACAAACTCCACATGTACGATGAGCGGATATGGAAAGAAGCGCTAAAAGAACTTTCAAATTCCAAAACGGCTGCATTTAGAGGCATTGATTTAACCAGTAGAGCGCGTGTGGCAAGAGCATTGGGAGATATGAGCTTTATCACCAATTATATCTCATATCCCTCGGAAATAGATGATCACTGGCCTGGGAGAAACAACCTGTGGTACGATAATATAAAAGCTTTGGATGAAGGAACGGGCACTTGCACCGATCAATCCTCGTTATCAATAGGAATGTTACGGGCGGTCGGCATCCCGGCGCGAATCACGAATATCCAGGGTAAAGGGGGATTGGGTCCAAATTATCAGGATCAGACTCACTCGTTCTTTGAGGCTTGGTATGATGGGGACTGGCACTGGTTCGATCCGACCAATTACGGAGGGGAAGATGCGGGAACCGTTGGGACCAACGAATACACGCAAGAAGGGACGCAATACAGACCTGAGGGTTTTGGGTTAAAGAACAACGGCTACTGGGTGATAACGTCGCAAAGCGTTCCTGGAAACACTCCACCAGAGAACATCTACAAACGGTATAACTACAATCTTGACGTTGTGGGTTTACGGTTTGATAAAGCCAGCTACAAACCGGGTGACGCGATGAATATTGAGATCGCCGTTAAGAACACCGGTGAGATCACCATTCCCAGCCCGCGTTTGGAAGTGAAGATATTGACCGAGAGCTACGTCGGGGACACAACAACCGGCTCCATCTCTTTTTATAAACCGTTCGCCGATATCGACGTTGCGGCTAGCCTTGCACCAGGCCAGCAGGAAAATAAGACGGTGAGTGGAGTCGTTCCTCCTAAAAAGTCTTATACGGAGGTTTATATTGTTGCAAAACCTTACACGCCCTGGGGTACAAAGAAAGCCTATACCACCTCTTTTTACCGCGTCAGAATTCCGGGAATGAGTATCGCTCCGCTCTATTCCATTGAGGTAGATGGCCTTAAGCAGACCTTCCAGCGGTTCAACGGCACCTTCTTCGAGTCGAACGCGAGCAACGAAACGGCGTTTATCCGGGATAGTTACGTGTGGGATGAAGTGCCGGTCGCCGTTGACCTGTACAGCGAGCTTAACGCGGATCGCAACTACTCGAAGACCATTGTCACGATCGAAAACCCCGATGACGCATCGCATGTCTATACCTTCTCCATGCCGCTCTACGGGCTTGGGGATGCCGCTTATGTGCCAGGGACCGGGACGATAGCGTCAAATACCACGTTAAACGCCAAGGCGGGTCACGTTATTATGTATAACTACTCGTCGGATGATGACGCCAACGTCTCGATCTATGCATTCTCAGAAGAGGCGACGATACTGGCCGTCGAGCTCTTCGAGCATGACAGCGTTCCGCTCGTGAAGGCTGATGCATGCTGGAACATAACCTTATCACCGGGTTCTTCATATGAATTCAGCGTTTATTCTTCAACGAGACCTGCAAACATTACCGCACCTTCTGACGACGACACCTGTGCCAATGCAACACCGCTCACGCTCGGTATCGCATCATCCGGCGCGATTGACCCAGTTGGTGATCTGGATTGGTGGAAAGTGGACGTGCCAACTACGGATTGTCCCCAAATCCTGAACGTCACCCTGGACGGACCTGAGGATCAAGACCTTGACCTTTATGTGTATGCTACTTGCGACTCAGAGTACATTTCCGCTCCCTGGTTATATGGTTCTCATGAGACCTGTTTTATAAATGCCACGCCCGGAACGTACTATATCAAAATAGAGGGCTATGACAATAGCACGGGTAACTATACGATCTATACGTCTATTGCGCCGAACGCTGACTACTGCTGTGGTGCCATGCTTATACCCCTGGGATATCATGGCTGCGCGTGGATTGATCCCGCAGGTGATCGCGACTGGTGGAAAGTGGAGCCGTATGGAGGGGACCTGGAAGTAAATTTATACGGACCAGCGGGTGAAGATTTCGATCTCTACGTGTATGACTCCTGCACTGCCACGGAGCCCTTATGCGCGCCGCTCGAAGCGGATGCGAACGAAACCTGTACAATCGACGTGGATCCGGGAACCTACTACATAAAAATAGAAGGATATGGAGATAGCACGGGCTACTATGAGGTCTGGTGGTCTGAGATACTCTTCTCGGCTCCGCCGGCTAGCCAGAGCCCGGGGGGACTTTCGGTTTCAGAGCACGAAGCAGCGTCAAAGAAGCTCACGGAACTCAAACCTGCAGCTCACCGAGTAGCCGCTGCTGAATTCAATTTCTCTGAGATACATGCCACGTTTGCGGATGAGATCGTTACGCATAATGATAGTCTCTTGAATTTAGAGGTGAGTGCACCGGAGAGCGTACGAGTTGGCGAATCCGTTCCCATCACGGTGACCGTGGGTAATGGCGGTGTTGTGAAAGAGACAATGGATCTCACGCTAAACGTATCGAAAACTGCCCGCTATTCCTACACCCCCGAGATCATCTATACAAATACAACAACCGTCTCGGTCTCTCCGAACTCCGCAAAGAATGTGACCTATTCGGTCGATATACCCACCGATACGGAGATCGGCGTTTGGAACATCAACGTGGACACGGATAAAGGCATTGGAGCAGAAGCAGCGTTTACCGTAGCGGATGCGTTTGACCTCACTTGCACGCAGAACCTCACCGTATTGCAGGATTCGATCTTCGTCTTCAACGCAACCGTCACGAACACGTGGGATACCGCCGTGCATGACGTTAATGTCTCCGTTGAGCTTTACTATAGCTTCAATACCTCAGAGCCCGTAGAGAAGCAGCTTGGCACGCTTCTCCTGAACGAAACCCGGGCGGTCAGTTGGCAACTGACGGCTACCTCTTCTGGAGAACTGCCCATTGAGGTACTGGCAACTTCAGATGATGGCGGTAGCGATACCGTAAGCACCTCTGTAACCGCACTCTCACCACCGATCCTATGGATACCGACTGTTATCAACCGAACAAGTGCTCCTGACCCCGGCACAAATAAGACCATCTTCTTGAATCTCACCGTTCAAAACTGGGGCGATTTGCCCGCACAGAATGTTCAAGTTCAGCTCATTTTGCCCGCGCATGCGACCTCCACCGTCGTAACGCATGCTCTCGGCACTCTATCGGCCGGCGAGCAGAAGAATATCTCTGTAGATCTCACGTACGGCACGCAGAAAGATTTCGCTTTCGAGGTGGTTGCGAACGATGATGCGAACCACACGGCGACAAGCACGATTATGATCTCGCAATCAGGTCTCTACGAGGATACATTAGATACGGGCTCCGGGGGCTATCCGAGCATAGCTGGTATCCATACAGGAGTCATAAAGCCAAGTCACGAGATTAACGTATCGACGCTCTACACGTATCCCTGCCCTGGCACAGGAGGGCATACCGAATATGTGTGGATTCATGGTGCTGGTGTTAATGCGAGTGCCACTTGGAACGGCTATCAGGATGGATATCAGTCCCTCGAATTTCCCGAGCCATTTACCTTACATGAGGGGGTTACCTATTATTACACCATTCGCACCGGCTCGTATCCGCAGATCATCCACAAACAGACCCATCCCACCCTGGATGACTCGTTCATCAATTGCACGACCTTCACGGACGTCAATGGGCGAGTGTACACCGATTGGATACCAGCGATACGGTTGTACTGAAAAGCGCGAGATCACGGTTGTCCCTGTTTATTCACCAGCGTCAGGGCGTTTCTTGCGCTCAACGAATGAGCTTGAGCGGCAGCTTCTAAATCAGTAGCATTGGGCCTGCCCCTGTTTATTCCGCCAAGGAGTTTTAATGGCCCTGCACTATCAAATCCACGGCACGAGAATTCGCCAACAATGTTAAAGCCGCTCTTCACTAATTCCCGCCGTAACCGTCGATTAAGAATACGACCCGCTCGTAGCCCGCTCGTCGCTAAAATGAGCCTTCTTGCCCTTTACCCGCGGCAACCCGCTCACGAGATCCAACAACTTCCGGTCGTGTTTGCCCCAATAGATACCGGAACCGATCTGGTCATAGTCTGCAAGGTCAGGAATATCGGTCTCGCTCAGGTTCACTAATTCCGCATTGAGATGAGCCGCTATTTCCTGCGTAATCTTTTTCGTATTACCGTGGTGCTTCGAAGAGCAAAAATTAGCTCTCTCAGAACCTCTGCAAATAGGCGGTCAATTTAGGAGTACTTTTATCTGTTTCGGTCACTGATTAACACTAAGGGGCATAGATAGGTAGATAGGCAGTGAGGTAGAATAGGAGAAAGCAATGAAAGAGAAGGTTGCGGAGATTATGGACCGGGATGTCATTACGGTGCATGAAAACGACTCAGTGCTGGACGTTGCACAGGTATTCAAAGCGAAGAAGATCGCAGGTGCGCCGGTTCTCAATGACAAGGAGGAAGTGGTTGGCGTGATCAGTGAAGCGGATATTTTAAAAATCCTGGACGATTCGCACTGGTACACGCCGATTTTCACCGCACTGTACTATTTACACCTCTACGGAGAAGGTGAAGAGGCGCACGGCATAGAGCAGGATGTAGCAAAAGCGCACGCGCTGAAAGCGAAAGAGATAATGTCCAAAGATCCGCAAACGGTGCCGCCCGATGCGTTAATCGACGATGCCGCGCAGATTATGCACGCAACGGGTTTTAATCGGCTGCCCGTGGTGGACGAAACAGGCACGTTGCGTGGAATCGTTACGCGAGCGGATATACTCGCTTCACTGTATGAACATTAGTATGAACCTTAATTAGAATGAAAGGAGGAACGAAGGAATGGTAACAAAGGCAAAGGTTAAGGTCAAAGAGCTGATGACCACGGACGTTATCGCATTCAAGCCGAGCGATAAGATCCAGCAGGTGGCGGAGACGTTTCGAGTGAATAGAATTAGCGGTGCGCCGGTGATTGACGACCAACGCCGAGTCATTGGCGTGATCAGTGAAGCGGACATCATGAAACTGACCGCAACGATCCCCTTTCCCGATATAGACCCGCTTAATCCGTTTCCCGTCTTCTCGCTATCTGCATACATGAAACAGGTAAGGGATATTCAAGAAGAAATTGCCACACTGTTCGAAGGCGAGGTGAAGGACGTGATGTCGAGAAAACCGGTAACGATTTCTCCTGAAGACTCGATCTCCAATGCTGCGCGGATAATGCGTAAAAACGATTTCAACCGGATTCCCGTGGTGGACGCCGACGGGAAATTGGTAGGGTTGATTGCACGGGACGATATTATCGGTGTTTTTGCACGGTAAGTAAGTTACGTAAGCCGTCCCCCAGAGCATTTGCGGGAACTCTACAGAGTTCAGAGCACATACGGGCCGGCGAGCATGATGACGATTGAGGAGAAGATGAAAAGAGCGATAAAGGATGCAATGGCCTTTGCGACTTTTTCTTTGCGCTTCTCCTCCTTTATGCCGAGCTGCAACACGGGGTTCAGCATCTCGCGGAATACGTAGCCGCCGTCAAGCGGAATGGCCGGAAGGCAGTTGAACAGGCCGACGTAGAAGTTTATCCAGCCCGTCCAGAACAGGATATCGGCCGTCCAGAAGATACCACTGCCGAGGAGTGCCGCACCACTGACCGGCTCGTACAAATGCGCGAGCAGCGGGTTGAAACCGCCGAAGCCCGTAGGTAACGGCGCGATGGGCATAATGGTCAGCCAAATCCAGCCATTCAACCATTGGCCAGGTGAGAACGTAATAAATGACCGAGGCAGGTTCCGCAGCCCGTCAAGATAGTCCTGTGTGGGGAAATTCACGATTGTTGTTCCTAAAGGGCTATTGGCGACGAGCACGCCTAAGAACCCGATCTGCTCGGTGTACGGCGACTCTGCCAACTCCACAGTAACCGTTTTTTTATCTGTTTCTATTTCTATCACCTGTGCCGGCGTTGTCGTGTCCATGAACGCGCTGAAATCCTCGTAGCTGGTTATGCGCACGGAATCCATCCGTATTATGCGCATGCCACCGGTTAAACCCTCGTTCGCTGCAGGCAAGCCGTCCTCAACGCCGACGATGTAGACACCCGTGCTTCCGGAACCATCGGACACGACGAGTGTCCTTTCTGCTCCGCCCCTATCCAGTACCGTGATCTGCGTCTCATCTTGTGTGCGCAGCGCGGTGTTCAGCTCCTCCAGACGCGTAACCGGTGAGCCGTCAACCATGGTGATGAACATTTCAGACTCTAGGCCTACGCTAGCCGCAAGACTCCCCTCGGCAACGTCGTACACATACAGCACGTTATCGCTAATCGGCTGTACAGAAAAGAGAATAGCAAAGAACAAGCTAAACGCAACGAACGCCACGCAGAAGTTGCTGGTCACACCTGCGGACAGTATACGCGTCCGCTCACGAGACGTTGCTACTTTCTTCACCGTCCCTTTCGACTCACGCGCCTCAATCCCTTCTTTCCCCGGTTCACCCCTCTTCTTCTTTTCCTTTTCTTTCTCGCCAAAGAGCTGCTCACTGTCAGGCTCTGCGAATGCGCCGATCGGCACCAAGGCCACCAGAAGCCCCATGGACTTCACTTTGATCTTCTCTACCGTGCTCAGGACGGCATGCGAGAGTTCATGCACGACCAAAGCGATCACGAAGCCCACCCATGCACTGAGCGGTATGAACTCGTTCAATCCCGGTATAAGCAGCCAATTCCTCGGCTCGTTTATCTCCGTGGGTTCCGGGTGCGCCATGAACGTTGCATACGTGCCGTACGCGACAAGGACGAACATGAAGACCATGGCAATAAGCACTAAAACCGTGCCGATATTCGCGTAGACACGCCAGAATCGCTCCCGTCTCGTACCGGTAGACAACCGTTCCAATAAGCGCTCCCCCCGTTTCGTCCGTATCATCAAGACGGGCCCGACCGCGGAGATATTATACCGCTCCAGAATGCCCTTCCTATCAAGTGCCAAGACGATAAGCCAGTAAATCAGAAATAGGTACAGCATCACCGTCAGATAAAACACGTCCATTTTCGTTTCCTTAGCGTAAGTGAGAATACACGTAGAGGTATAAATAATTTCGAGTGATGAGCGTGGCAGCAGCCGTTTCGTTAACCGGGAAAGCGTTACGCGAACCGTTATTTAACGCTCCCCGACACTCTCTGGGTACAGGGCTGGCATTAATCTCTGAGCGCTAACGTACATACTTAAAGGATGAGATGATTTCTCTAAGTAGAACGCAATAAGGAAAGGAAACGTAGGAATCGATGATAAAGCGTATTGGTGTGTTAACGAGCGGTGGCGATGCGCCTGGAATGAATGCGGCGATTCGGAGTGTGGTACGATACGGCGTGCATCATAACGTCGAGGTGATCGGGATCTTTCGCGGCTACGCGGGGTTGATTGACGGAGAAGTGAAGGCGTTGGACCACCGCTCGGTTTCGGGTATTATTAACAGGGGCGGGACGATTCTGGAGACCGCCCGCTGTGACGAATTTTTAACGGAAGCGGGGCAGCGAAAGGCGGTAGAGGTCGTAAAACGGAATAATATCGATGCGTTAGTTCTGATTGGAGGAGATGGCACGTATCGAGGGGGGATTCAGCTCTGGGAGAAGTGGCATATCCCGTGCGTCGGTGTACCGGCAACGATTGATAACGATGTTAGTGGCACCGATATCACTATTGGTGCGGACACCGCGATAAATACCGCCTTGGAAGCAACCGATAAGATTCGGGATACCGGCACGAGCATGGAGCGGATTTTTGTGGTCGAAGTCATGGGTAGAGAGAGCGGCTACATTGCGATCCAGGTTGCGTTGGCGAGCGGCGCCGAAGAGGTGCTGGTTCCTGAATTGAGTTATGAGTTAGAGGACATGGCCCAGGATATTGCCAAAGGGAGTCTCAAAGGAAAAAAGAGCTGGATTATTATCGTTGCGGAAGGCGAAGCGAAGGCAGACGATATTGCGAAGATGATCACCGATATGACGGGATTAGAGACACGAGTGGCGGTATTAGGCCATATTCAACGAGGAGGAAATCCCACCGCGCAGGATCGCATCTTGGCAACCCGGTTGGGTGCAGCCGCGGTCGATTTACTTTTAAACGGTGAGTTTTGCAAAGCAGTGGGCGTACAGGATGGTAGAGTTACGGCCGTGGAGTTCCAGCTCGCGATAAAGGTGAAGGAGACGAATACGATCGATTCGTTCTATCAACTATTGAGGAATTTGACATAAGATGAAGAGCCGAGTACCATGACGGAAGAGGGAGAATTGGATCTGGATGAACTGGTACGCGAATTGGTGCTAACCGAAACGCTAAAGACGAAATCAGAGGTATTTTCTACGATTTCGCACGTAGCAGAAGCGCAGGGGATCTTCCCCGCTTCTATCCTTCCCCTGTATCGCGCACGGGGCCGGGGGGATTTTAGCGGCTTCACAGTGCCCGCAATAAATTTGAGGACGCTTACGTACGATCTAGCACGCACCATTTTCCGGGTTGCCAAGCGGAACCACGCAGGCGCTTTCATCTTCGAGATCGCCAGAAGTGAGATCGGGTACACGGCGCAGCGTCCTCTGGAATATGCCGGCGTGTGCCTGGCTGCGGCGCTAAAAGAGAAGTGGCACGGCGCGGTATTTCTTCAAGGGGATCATTTCCAGGTGAATTCGAAGAACTATCGCCAGAATTCCGAGGAAGAAATAGCAAAACTGCGCGATCTTATCCGGGAGGCGATAGCAGCGGGCTTTTATAATATCGATATTGACAGCTCCACCCTGGTGGACTTGAGCAAGAAGGGACTGAAAGAGCAGCAGAAGTTAAATTATACCGTCTGTGCTGATTTGACTACGTTTATTCGGGCGATCCAGCCGGAGGGTGTCGAGGTTTCTGTTGGCGGTGAGATCGGCGAGATAGGAAAGGAGAACTCGACGCCCGAAGAGCTAGAGGCGTTTATGGACGGCTATCAAGAAGCATTAGGGCCGTCATTGACAGGAATAAGTAAGATCAGTGTGCAAACCGGGACGTCCCACGGTGGGGTGGTTTTACCGGACGGGCGCATTGCCAGTGTGAAGCTGGACTTTGAAACGTTAAAGACACTTTCGCGATTGGCACGCGAGAAATTCGCGCTAGCGGGTGCGGTGCAGCACGGCGCTTCGACGTTACCGGCGGAAGCGTTTCATACATTCCCGGAAGTCGACACGGCTGAGGTGCACTTGGCCACGCAGTTCCAGAATATGGTATACGAAAGCGCTTATTTCCCTCCTGAGTTAAAGGAGAAGGTGTATGCGTGGCTCAAAGAGAACCATCGGGATGAATGGCACGAAGGGCAGACGGAGGAGCAGTTTATTTATAAGACGCGCAAAAAAGCGCTGGGGCCCTTTAAAAGAGAGATTGTGGGCCTCGAACCGGAAATACGGGACGCGATTGCGGCAGAGGTCGAGGCGAAACTCAATTTCCTCTTTAAGGAGTTGAAGGTAGTAAATACGCTATCGGTTGTTAATCGGTATATAACCGTGTAGAAAATGTGAGGAACAAGGAAATGGAGATAGAAGACACGTATTGTGAGGCGTTTGATGGGTTGGTTGCACGAGTCTGCGTTACCGCGCGTGACGAGCGGAGGTTGAAGCAAGCGGCGTATAATGCCACGGCACTGCCCTGCACGGTCTTTGGCGAGTCAGAAGGCGGAATCGAGCAGTGGCTGCTGGGAGATAAGACGCCAGACGGCCGAAAAGGCGCTTTGATTCAACTCTGGGTGAATTACGGTGCGGCGGACGCACCCCAGAAGCTGGAATACGAGGTGTCGAAACGGATACGGCAGGGAATCCTGGTCGTGCCGACGACGTCAGTCTTCAATGCGCTTGCTTCTCCCGATACGTTCGAGACGATGGAGCAAATAGGGCACTGCGGTGATGGTTACGAGACCGTTGAGCGTCGGTATGGAAGAGAGGTCATCGCGGTGCCGATCATGATGGGCGAGTTCGTGATCGAGCGCTCTTTAGGCTATAAGAAGGGCGTGATGGGCGGCAACGTGTGGTTCCTCTGTGACAGTATGAAATCGGCATTAGAATCAGGTGAAAGAGCTATAGCCGCGATAGAAAACGTAGAAGGTGCCGTGACGCCGTTCGGTATCTGCTCCGCAGGCTCGAAACCTGAGACGAACTATCCCGAGATCGGGCCGACGACGAACCATTGGTACTGCCCGACTTTAACGCGGCAGATAAGCGATTCGAAAGTACCGGACGGTGTGCAGTGCATTCCGGAAATCGTGATTAACGGCTTATCGCTCGATTCGGTAAAGGATGCGATGCGCGCAGCGATCGCGAGCGTACGGGATGTTAAGGGGGTGGTGAAGATCTCCGCGGGTAATTACGGTGGTAAATTAGGTAAGTCTAAGATCTATTTGAAAGAGCTGGTGGAGTGAAAGGGAGAGCTTTGTACAAACTTACGGTGAAAATACTCTTGAACGCTTATCCCGTCTTAGAATAGCCTTATCGCCTGTATCCAGTCATAGTAGGTTTTTCCGTTCGTATCCGTAAATTGAGTGCAATTTATCCAGCCGCTTTCGGTTGACAGTGTCCTATTATGGTGAATCTGCGGATAAGAGCCCGTGCGAATGCTATAATTGTACGTAGTTCCCGCATAAAGGGTAAATGAGTCGTTGAACGTTATGTTACGCCAGTCTCCCGAATAGCCATTCCATGTCGCCGTCACATTCCATTCGGTGTCACTCCATATCTTTGCGTATTCGGTATGGCCACCGGTTCCAGGGCAGGAATAGGTGTACATTTTTGAGACGTTAATGTCAACGAAGGGAGTGATGGTGCCGGTATGGATGCCTGAGATGCTGGGATATGGATTAGCTAAAGGGCCAGTGTCCAATACGGGTTCTTGAATGGGGATTCTTGTGATGTGATACTCCTCATTGCCGTTTAGGGAGACGCGACAGTCCGTCGCATTATAGCTCCCGTACACTTCTACCGTATCACCAATGGCGATGTCATCATCGAAATATCCCCATGGGAATGGCGGCCCAGAAACCAGACGAACTTCCAGTTCCGGGCACGGTGTGGGTCCACTTATCACCCCCTCAACGGTTACATCCCACCATTTTGTTCCAATCAAACCTTCCGGGTAGCGATCGGTTACCGTGCCTGTGAGTCTGATATCATCAGCATTCGCAAGTGTAACGGAGGTCGATAAGAGAGCGACAATCATTACGAAAGCAACTGCAATCACCACCACCTTCGAGCCCGTGGCGCAACTATCTTTTCCCACCGCTCTTCTACACTGCCTTAGTTTCATCAGTGATCAGAAATCGTCAACTGCTTTGATAAAGTTAAAGATTCCGGTTTCTTCCTTTCATTCAATTACCACTCAAATCTTTACGTCTCTCTCCCCTCTCGTCTTGATGTGAGTGAGCACCTTTTTCGGTTCGTGTTGGTGGTCGTTTCACGAACATTTTTATCTCCGTAGGTGGTTTGAAGTACCGGGAGAAAGAATCATTGTTCTTCGCTTTGTTTATTTAGAACGAGCGAACCCACGAGGTAGACGAAAAGAAAAATGAAGAGCTATAAGATTGCGGTCATGCGTGGCGACGGGATCGGGCCGGAGATAATAGAAGAAGGGCTGAAGGTGCTCGATGCGGTCTCCGAGCGCGAGAATTTTGAACTCGACTGGGTGGAATATCCGCACGGTGCGGATCATTATATGGAGACCGGCGAGTTGTTGAGTGAGGAGACGTTAAAGGAGTTGGAGCGGTACGCGGCGATCTATTTCGGCTGCATCGGCGATCCGCGGCTGGAGCCCGGCGTCCTGGAGCAGGGGATACTGCTCGCGCTCCGGTTCTATTTCGATCAGTACGTGAATTTGAGACCGGTGAAGCTTCTGGAAGGTGTTCGCACACCGCTGGCGGACAAAGGACCCGCAGATATTGATATAACCGTGGTGCGTGAGAACACCGAGGATTTCTATATCGGCATTGGCGGCCGTGCAAAAGGCAGTGGCAGTGGTAGCAGCGGCAAAACGCACGACGTCTTGGAGATCATGCGGACGCTCTATCAGGTCAAGTTCGATCTGGACATCGAGACCGATTCGGACGAGCTCGCGTACCAAATCGGCGTGGTGACGAATGAGGGCTGCGAACGCGTGATACGGTTCGCCTTTGAACTCGCGCGTGCGACGGGTAAGACGAAGGTGACGAGCGTGGACAAGGCGAACGTCCTGACGCACTGCTACGGGTTCTGGCGCGAGGTGTTCACCGGCGTGGCGAAGGGCTACCCAGAGATGGAGACCGAGTTCAATTTCGTCGACGCGATCACCATGTGGTTCGTGAAGAATCCCGAGTGGTATCAGGTTGTCGTGACGCCGAACATGTTTGGCGATATTATCACGGACCTCGGCGCGATGATTCAGGGCGGCCTGGGCCTCGCACCGGGCGGGAACATCAATCCCGACGGCGTGTCCATGTTCGAGCCCATTCACGGCTCCGCACCAAAATATAAGGGCAAAAACGTCTCGAACCCGATTGCAACGATCTGGGCCGGCGCGATGCTGTTAGACACAATCGGCGAAAAGCCTGCTGCTGAACAGGTCATAGCAGCGATTGAAACGGTCTTGCGAGAAGGCAAGGTGCGCACCTACGACCTCGGCGGCAGCTCGAAGACGAGCGAGGTCGGCGACGCGATCGTTGCGAAGATCCGGGCACAGGCTTGAGTATCGTTCAAGTACAGGCGGTTTGAGAGCAGAACGGCACGAGCGAGTTCTTAAAAAAGCCTGCTTTTTTTCTGCTCTGATCCTCCCTACCAGATCGAGCCAGTTATGCTACGTTGTGGACTCCAAAAGGAGCTGCTCAGCTATCCTTTCCAGCCTGCTCAGCTCTCTTCGCCGGAACCCGATAAAGAGCTCGGGGGGTTTACCGCCAACGCACGTCTTTGTCTTCGCACTGCGTGGCAGCACCTTTTTTGGGAGTTTACAGATTATTCCTGTAGATCTACCAGCACCGTGTTCTTTTCTAAATATAGCCGAACGCCGTCCTCATGCCCGTAAAAATCCACGATCACTGAGTTATTTGCTGAACGGGTAACGGCATAATCGTAAGATTCGATTAACCCTGATGTTTCAAGCGTCTGATTAAGCCAGGCACCCCAGATTGCGGGATAATTGGTCGTAATCGTAACGGTTAGATTCGGGTACGAGAGGTTATCAGCAATAAGTTCATCATCGCTATTGCTCTGGAATAATCGGACAACATTCACAGGTGCTCCGATGAGTGCAGCCGGAGATCCTGTCAAATTGATAAGAGATATTCTCACGCTCGTACTCCCGTTCGTTTTGTTGAAGGAGAAAACCGAATTAGAAACAACGAAACCTCCTTCCTCCTGGCTCTTGATAACCGCTCCATTTTCATACGTGAGCGCATGGTCCGGGAGGTAGTAATAATTGCTCGCGAAGGTGAGAGCGCCCAACGAGTTGGTGAGCACCACGTTTTCTGATGGAGACGAGAAATTCACGCTTGTATTCAGTAACGTGGGTGTTAGCATTGGATTCCACGTTTTGAACTCAGCGCGGTATTGAATATACCGATGCCCATCGGAAACAGAAGGCACGTCAGAGAGCGAAATCGTATTTACACCATCATTTGATTCAATAGCCGGGCAGTCATACCAGTCTTTCGCATGCGTCATGTTGGGGAACATATCGGATCTGAGCTTCAGGGTGATTTGAGTATTGAACGGGAGCTGTGTGTACCACGAGAAGCCACCATACTTGACGTTGTTGCTGCCGATGTCTTTTCCAATCTGCCCGGTAAGGGCACTGAAGTTGGATTCAAGATCACCACGTGAATACGGAGGCCCAAGAAGAGTCACATTACCAGAAGAAACCTTAACGTTGTTGAGCGTAGTAGCATTGAAATCTTCATCAGTCCACCTGCCGGAGTTGCCCGTTCCTGTTTCGTTCAATTTCACCGTAACGGTCCCGAAATTTGGTGAGAAGTTCAATGAGCCTGATGCAAGCGGTAATGAAAGCCTGGAATCCTTAAGAGGGGTCATTTGGATGGGCGCTGATGTAGATGCACCTCCCGATTGAGCACGTGAGAGATCCTGGATACCCGCATTGAGCACGATAAAATCTTCGAATACGGCGTTTGCGTGGTTAAACTCGCACGTCCGTGTGGCAATAGGCACCTGAAGTGGAAGATACAAAGCCGTCATGACAAGTGCGGTCGAGATGAGGAGGTATGCACCTAACGCTATGGAGAGCGCCTCCTCAGATCCGACAAGCGATCCTTTTCTTTTCCGTTTCATCTTATTCAGCAAGCACCTCTCGAGATCGTGAAAAGGAGGAGAGTAAAGCTATTTTTCGATTCCTATCTGCGCTGCGGATTTCTTTAGCCATAAACTCGTAGGTCTCGATTCATCACCATAGAATATTAGTTGTCGCGTGGATCCATCACGCCTGATATAGTAGTTTCCCGGCGCGGTGCCCCAGGTCAGGCCTGCCTCTTTGCACGTCTCGTTAAACCAATTTTCCCACGCGGTTGGATAACGGGTAGTGACACTGAGGGTGAGATTATAGAAGATCAAACCGTCGGTGACCAGGGCAGCATCGTCGTAAGAAGCATGTATGGTTGAGCTCAATCCGCCACTGATGGTTCTGTTGCCACCTGTGAGACCAATATCAGTAACTTTGAGCGAGGTGAGATTGCCCTGTTTGCTCACCGAAATGGGTGGAGCGAAGATAAGGAAGTTGCCACCCGCCGTCTGGTTTCGTATCGTCGCACCGTGCGCATAGATGAGTTTGAAATTGGGAAGATACAGATAACGGCTGTTAAATTCGATGCAGCCGGAAGAGCTTGCAAGGACGGGTAGTTTCCCGTACTCGTAGGAGATATTAATCGCGTGGAGTACCGGCGTTCTACTGGGATTGAAGGTAATGAGTTCTGCTCGCCATTGCAGATAGCGATGCCCATCTGAGACCGAAGATAGATCAGAGATGGCCTGGCCCGATACGACGGGCGGGCATTTCTCCCAGGGGAGGGCGTTCTTCATATTCGGATCCAGGGAAGACCGCACTTTCACGATTACATCGGTGCCAATCGGAATGGAAGCATCATAGGTGAGATTACCGTAGTGGACGAGATAGTGCTGGGTATCGTACCCGATCTGTCCCTGGGATGGTGTCATGTTGGAGACGAGGTACCCAGAAGAGTGGTATAATATGGTGGGGATAAATGGCGCTCGATACACGCTTTTTTGACCCACGTTTCCGGGATCGCCGTACGAGGAGCCCGCTCCACCGGTTCCATTACCCACGTATAGACTGTTGTTTATCGCATCGACACCAGGAGCTAAACTCTCGTCGTAGGTTACCTCAACAATTCCACCGCCGCCGCCACCACCTCCAGCACCGAAGTTAGTTTCACCCTCGCCGCCTTTACCGCCCACGGCATAGAGCCTTCCGGTGATGTTGACGGCATCGCCCTTTATGAGAATGTATCCGCCACTTCCGCCACCGCCACCGGCACCTTTGAAGAAGCCGCCCTTACCCTGATACTGCTCCTTGCCCTCACCGATTGAGCCGTTGGCGGAGATGATACCACTCAGGTCTATAAAGGTTGCTTCGAGCCAGATGAGCCCGCCACCGTCGCCGCCAGTCCCCCCGGAGCCGAGTGTCGGCTGACCTTGCGGTTCTCTCCAATCGCCACCGCCACCGCCACCAGAACCCATAGCCTCAACCAGACCGGGTGCGCTTCCACCAGAGCCCGGGTTATTGCCCCCCGCGCCACCTGTTCCACCGTATCCGCCACCGCCGCCCCCTAACTCAAAATCGACACCACCCAGTCCGCCACCGTCGCCGGATCCATTTTCTCCCGCGGCGCCACCAGGCCAGCCTTCACTACTTGCGGTTATCTCAGAACCAGCTTCCACAACGAGGTTTGAGGCATGAATCTTTATTGCGCCCCCTTTGATCGTCAGGGTTGCATTATTCCGCACAATGAACCAATCGTAATAGCAATCGTAACAATTGACCAGGAGGATGGTATCATTCTCGATGATCCTGTCCTCTTTTATCTCGGGCTCCAGGGTGGCGTCCCATGCGGTTACTTTGACATGGAAGCTGTCATTCTCGAAGGGCAAGAAATTGGTGGTATTCCAGGAGCCCGTTCCTGAGTCTTCTGTCGCATCAGGTGCACACGCCAGGCACTCGAAACCTTCTTCACCCGAGTCGAAGCGAAGTGAGCCGCCGGTACTATACACGCCGACGAGCGGAATGCTTCTTGATTCCATTCCGAGCGGACAGGCGGCCGATGACGTAGGATCTTCGCTTAACACGGCCATGTCGATGGTAGCACCGAGATCCGCGAAGTCCTGGATCACTTTGGACGCGTGCTCGGCTTCGAACTCCTTCGTCAATTCCGGAACCTGCTGCGCAAAGAGGATCGCAGTGGCAGAGAGCACAATACCCATGATGAGCACGAAGCCGATAACTACAGAGACTGCCTTTTCCGCTGCTAAGAAGCTCCTTATCCCTTTTTTCCGCATCATTTCCGAGTTTGACGTCAGTGCGCCCTGAGTGGCAAGAATAAACGCCACGGCGTGGTTATTAGTACTAACAGAGCTCGGAGAGCGCTTATATAGTTAATGCCTGAAAACGTTGCTCGATTATGCATTACTTGCTCGATTTGAGCTACGCCTTCCCCGCTTCGTGATGCTCAAAGAAGAAGGTTATTCAGATTTTGATTCGGACTTCGAAGCAGCAGGCATCGGCTTTTGAGTTTTTCTGCTCTTACCAGATCGAGCCAGTTATGCTACGTTGTGGACTCCAAAAGGAGCTGCTCTGCTATTCTTTTCAGCTTGCTCAGCTCTCTTCGCCGGAAGCCGATAAAAAGTCCGGTGGGTTTTCCGCCAACGCACGTCTTCGTCTTTGTGCCCTGTGGTAGCACGTGATTGAGCAAAGGACAAATAACCTTAATCGTATCATCGTGCTCCGTACGAATTACAAGCCCGTTCTCGATGCCGATGATCCAGCTGAACGTTCTTGTCTTCGGCGGGATCAATCCGACAAGAGAAGGATGCTCGATATCTAAGTGTGTGACGGTCGCCCGCGCAAACCCTTTGCGGTGTATACAAACCCGAGCATCGGCTAACTCGACATCGTTCAGGTACACCTGAGCTTTTAGTAGGAGTTTGCCTTCTTCATGGAGAGTCATTGCTGTTGCTCAGCGCGAAGCTTTTGGAGTTCCGGTTTATACAAATCCATAATTTTTGAGAACGGATCGCGTTGTTCTTCAGTTAAGATTGATTGGATATTTCTAATCACAGTTTTAACGACGTTTTCGCGTAAAATTGTTAGTTGTGCAAGATAGTCTGCCACTTCACCTCTCACAACTTCAAATTTCTTTTTCGTAGCTTGTATCCCGATCGTCAAAAGAGATACTGCGGCCCTTTTTACCGCATCTTCAAGGTCATTTTTCGCTACTCTAATTCCAATCGTCCCTAAAGAAACGACTACATGACCTGTTGCATCTTCAAAATCTTTTTCTACGGTAATACACCCTATGAGGAAGAGGAACTCGACTGATATCTTTGTCGCGTCCTTCAAAATTTTTTCTGCAGAAGCTACCCCAACCTTTTCAAGAGATATCGCCGCTTGAATAGCCGCGACCTCAAATCCTTTTTCCGCCGCAGCTTCTCCAATCATCCCAAGTGAAGTTACCGCTAACCTTGTTGCCTCTGAGAGTTTCTTTTCTGCGGTTGATTTGCCGAATATCTCTAAATTCTTAATAACTTCTATGGCAGATTCTTCATCATCCCTGCGTATTGCCAATCGACAAACTCGCTTTAAATGATCGCAAAAAAGCTTTGATATTTTCTCATCGTTATCTGAATCAATAAGTTCAATTACCCGATCAGTAACTGCTCTTAACCCATCCCTCGTCGTCGCAATGTCATACTTCATAATCGAACCATGCACGATGTCCATGATGGGCTGGATTGGATCTTCTTCTGATTTTAAGAGGCTGTCCTTGGTAATCTCGGCTGCCAAGCGGTTTATAATAGTAGCAGGATTCAGAAGATTGATGATGTTCCACATATAGGGAAACAACATGAAAAAAGTAAACGCAACTGCGATATAGGCGGAAAAAAGATGGTACTCAAGATAGCTCCCAAAAAGAGTGATTTGTCTTAAATTCCCGGTTTGTATCATTTTCAAAACTAAGAGGCCGTACAATATTGAGACTACATAAAAGAGCAAAAGAATCCACATATCAGGATTATCCCTGAAAATTCGAATGACCCGTGGCGAATACGCTTGTGCGGTAAGCTGCACGGCGATCAAGGTCAGCGTGACAACAATAGCGACAATGGCCGCTTGAGTTTGAACGAGTGCACTAAGCATGTAGCGGGCACTGTCGACATTGGTTTGAAAAAGATTGAAATATTTGAAAAAGATGGCCCCAACTAATGAAACTAGCAGTGAAAGAAGGAAATATTCAAGAATCCGTGCAGGCCAGAGGTGTCTGATTTCCCACTTGTGGTATGTCTCTTTGGCCTGGGTGACAAGGTTCTTTAAAGCCACTTTCGCATCTTGCATATGAACACCATACTCGTAACATACTATTTAAATCTTACCCTGATGTGGTGCGGCTGCTTCACGTATTCTCACTTGTTGAGCATGGCTGCACCACTCTAAGAGGGGAGTAGAAAATCTTTTAAGTGATGAACGATAATGGATAGCACGCACTGGATTAGCGAGCCCGCTTGCAGACATACATAACCACAGTGGGCTGCTGAGGATGAGTTATGGAGGTGCTGAGAAAAGATGTTGTCCGAAATACCGACGGATGTGGAAAATGTGGATAAGGAGATGCGAGATCGGGAGATTTTGCGTGTTGGCATGATAGCAGAACTCGACGCGGTGAATTTGTATGAGCAGCTCGCGGCCATGGCCGATGATGAAATGATCAAGGCGGTGCTCCTGGATATCGCGAAAGAGGAGAAGACGCACATGGGCGAATTCCAGACCTTGCTGCTGCGAAAAGACAAGGAGCAGGTCGAGGAATTGGCGAAGGGCAAAGAGGAAGTGGAGGAGCTGTTCGAGTAAGTAAGTAGGTAAGGAAGAAAGGAAAGTTGGGTGAAAAAAAGAAGGGGGGTGTTGTAATCGAACCATGAAATTTGGCGCGTTGTTGAAGGGCGCGGAAGCGGAAGGTAAGGAGAAGCATGTGCCTGAAATCGAGATAGGTGCGGACACTGTGCGTGTCATCGTGGGTAAGGAGGTGCCGCATCCCAATACGGTCGAGCATCACATCGAATGGCTAGAGCTGTACGGCGTGAAGGCGAACGGGCAGGTAGTGAATCTCGGCCGGGCCGAGTTCGCACCGACGTACACCAAGCCCAAAGCGGAATTTAAAGTGCCGGTCGCGGACTTCAAGACGTTATGTGCGCTTGAATATTGCAATATCCACGGTGTGTGGGAGAACTGCGTAGAGGTATAGTCAGAAGCGGAGCGTGAAGGTATACTAAGCTAAGCGCGACGAGGTTACAATTTGTTATCCGTGGCGAGCGAAGGATAAGCATCATAAATATAGAATAAGCCTTAAAAGGCACTACGACGTATAGAGTAACCACAATGATGGAGGCAGACAGAGAAGAAAGGGGGTATAATGGATGAGTGAAGAAGAGGCAAAATATCCATACACGACTGAAGTAGAAGGCAAAAAGGTCCCGTGGGACCCCGCACAGCTCAGAAAGATCCAGGAACATCCCTGCTTCAGTAAGGACGCCTGCCATCTCTTTGGGCGGATGCATCTCGCCGTGGCGCCGAAGTGCAATATCCAGTGTAACTACTGCGTGCGGAAATTCGATTGTGTGAACGAATCGCGGCCCGGCGTAACGAGCAAGGTGCTCACCCCGCAGGAAGCGCTGGAACGGGTAGGGGAAGTGCTGGAGAAGGTGCATTACATCAAGGTGATCGCCGTGGCGGGCCCCGGCGAGCCGTTGTTTAATGAGGAGACATTTGAAACGTTCCGACTCGTTAAGAATGAGTTCCCGAATCTCATGCGATGCTTGAGCACGAATGGATTACTCTTACCAGAGCGAGTAGATGACATTGAGGAGTTAGGCATTGGTACCGTAACGGTGACGCTCAATGCCGTCGACCCGAAAATCGGCAAGGAGATCTATTCGTTCGTCAATTATCACGATACAATCTACAGGGGTAAGGAAGCGGCTGAGATCCTGCTCAGAAACCAGTTAGAAGGTATTCGCGAGGCGGTGAAGCGAAAAATTCTGATCAAGGTGAATACGGTGCTCATTCCCACGGTGAATGACAAGCACGTTGTTGAGGTAGCGAAGACGGTAGGCGAGATGGGCGTTTATCTGCAAAATATCATACCGCTCATCCCGCAGTCCAAGTTCGCGCATATCTCGCCGCCAACACCGCAGGAGAAGAAGGCGATACAGGACGCATGCAGTAACTACACGCGACAGATGACACACTGCCGTCACTGCCGGTCCGATGCGATCGGGCGACTCGGGCACGATATTCAAGATCAGTTCTCGGATTGATAACGACTTTACATCGCTTGCTTGTACTGCGAGGCAAAGAAACTCGTCTTTTATTTATACTTTCCGCTCCTTTATCCTTACTATGGATCTCATCTCGATCTTTGACCTCTCGTCTGCGGAGATAGAAGCTTTACTCAAGCGCGCGGAAGAACTGAAACGCGAGCGCCGAGCAGGCGTAAAGGTGCGCACTGAGTGTGCAGGGCAGACCTTAGCACTGATCTTCGAGAAACCGTCCACACGCACTCGGGTCTCCTTTGAGGTGGCAATGCTGGAACTCGGAGGGCACGTGATTCGCTTAAATCGTGACGAACTCCAACTGGGCCGCGGCGAACGAATACGGGAGACGGCAAAGGTGCTCTCGTCGTATGTCGACGCGGTGATGATTCGCGCGTACAGCCATGCTGCAGTAGAGGAACTTGCGCGCCATGCTTCGATCCCCGTGATCAACGGGTTAACCGATTTCGAGCACCCCTGTCAGATACTGGCTGATCTGCAGACGATACAGGAGTACAAGCACAAACTCAAGGGCGTCACCATCGCATGGTTCGGTGACGGGAACAACGTCTGTAACTCGCTCATTGGCGGTGCCGCGCTCACCGGCATGAACATCCGTGTCGCATGCCCGAAGGGCTATGAGCCGGCTCGGGAGATAGTGGAAGAGGCTGAGAAGAGGGGCTGCGAGGTTCTTATAACGACAAATGCAGAGGAAGCCGCTGCTGACGCCGATGTGTTATACACCGATGTCTGGGTCTCAATGGGTGACGAAGCTGAACGAGAGCAGCGGCTGACTGATTTACAACGGTATCAGCTCAACGAAGAGGCCGTAACCTGGGCGAAGGACGACGCCATCATAATGCACTGCATGCCCGTGCACATCGGCGAGGAAATGACCGAGGCGGTACTGAATTCCGACAACTCCGTTATCTTCGAGCAAGCGGAGAACCGGCTGCACGCGCAGAAAGCGCTCTTAGTGCATCTCCTCACGTCTGTGAAATAAGAATAAGTAGTATCTTTCGGAGCCTCTTCCCCATAAGAAATTGGTTGCTTGAAACCTTTTTAAAACGCCCCCTCTTTAAAAATAATCAAGAAAGATAAGAGAGAAAAATGGGAGAACCAGAAGCGGAGGAGGAGTTTCCTTTTGATATAAACCCTATGTACGAGGGTGAGCGGATAAGAAAAGCAGGTTTGTACGTGGAGTTGGGCGGCCAAAATGAGCCGGGCTTCGAGCTTGTTCTCTTTGAGCCGGATCCCACGAAGATAACGGACGGCGAGGTTACACTTATCGGACCTGATCTAAAGGAGATGGAGGAGGGTGGCACGTATCCGTACGCAATGATTTACCGGGTCTACGGTGAACAGATAGAGAAGGACCTCGAGCCGGTGATCGAGCGGCGGAATCATGAGTATCAGGGTTACCTCCAGGGCTATATGCACCTCAACCAGCGCGCGGAAATTTGGGTGCGAATAAGCAAGGAAGCGGTAAAGAAGGGGCTGAAATCGTTTAAACAGATCGGAAAGGCGACGATAATGCTGTTCAAGGCAGAACTACCGTTTATCGAGAAGATGGAAGCAACCTACATCACCGATGAGGACGAGGTGACACGCAGGCTCGAAGAAGCGAACACGATTTACGAGGCGCGGGATGTGCGTGTGCGCGGGCTTCACGACGAGGATGTGGATGAATTTTATCAATGCACGCTCTGTCAGTCATTTGCACCGACGAACGTGTGCGTCGTTGCGCCTGATAGGACCGCTCTGTGCGGTGCCATGAACTGGTTCGACTCGCGGGCTGCCGCGCGGGTTGACCCCGAGGGGCCGAACGCACCCATACCGAAAGGCGAGTGCACGGACCCTATCGGTGGTGAGTACACCGGCGTAAATGCGGCTGCAGTAAAGCTTTCTGGCGGCGAATACGATTCTATAAAGCTGCATTCATTCCTCGAACGGCCGCATACCAGTTGCGGATGCTTTGAGGTCGCAGGCTTTTACATACCGGAAGTTGATGGAATCGGCTGGGTGCATCGCGGGTCAAAAGTCTCCGATACGCCGATTGGCTTGCCGTTCTCCACGATCGCGAGTTCGGTCGGGGGCGGGAAGCAAGTAACTGGGTTCCTCGGAATTGGACTGCAATACTTCTACAGCCCCAAGTTCATACAGTACGATGGCGGCTGGCGTCGCGTGGTCTGGATAGCGTCCGATTTGAAAGAGCGAATAAGGGATGCCATTCCCGATGGGATGTGGGACAAGATAGCAACCGAGCAGGACGTGAAAAGCGTCGATGAACTGCGTGCATTCTTAAAAAGGGTGGACCATCCGGTTGTGACTGGCGTTATCCGAGAAGCTGACGGTGCGCAACTAACCGTAGGCTGGACTGCGGCAGCAGGCGAAGCCGAGAAGGTTGAAGCAGTTATTTCGACTGCTGGCGTGGAAACGGCCGTTCCTGCGGGGGTAGAACCCGTAACACAGGTTCCCCTTACGCAGATGCTGGCATCGGGAAGCACCTCACCGGTAACACTAATATTAAAGGACGCTGATATTCGTATAGGCAAGATAATCATAAAGAGGAAAGAAGAGAAGTAACTGACGCTCATCCAAAGTAACATATCGTGCCGCCGTGCATGATATAAATGACGATAAGCTTAGAATAAAGGTAGTTAGGAGGGGAGGACGATATCAGCAGATATAGGTGATCTACTGGCTCCGTATCAAACGCAGATAAATGAGCATTTGGCATTGCTCTTCGATAAGAAGATAGCGGAGGCTTCGCGGATCTCTAGCCATACCGGCGAAATCGTCGTTGCGGCGAAAGAGTACACCTTACGAGGCGGCAAACGACTCAGACCGATCTTCTGTATCTACGGCTACCAATGCCTGAGTGATACGAATATCGACGCGATCGTCAAAGCCTCCATCTCGCTCGAATTGATGCAGAGCTACCTCCTGATTCATGACGATATAATGGACGAAGACGAACTTCGCAGGGGTAAAACGACGTTTCATATCATCTGTAAGGATCTGTGTGAACGCGAATTTGGAACGACGAAGTCACTCAAATTCGGCGAAAGTATCGCGATCGTGGCGGGCGATTTGTTAGAGGCGTACGGCGAGGAGATAGTGGCGAACTCACCGTTTAACAGCGAATACGTCAGGAAGGCGTTAGCCAAGTATGCGGCAATCGTCGAGAATGTGGGCTACGGCCAAATTTTGGACATCACCGCTGAGCGAAAAGGCGGTTTTAACGAGGATGAAATTCTTACGATCCACAAACTGAAGACCGCGAGTTATACCATCGAAGGCCCGCTGCACATCGGTGCGCTTTTAGCTGGTGCGAACGAAGCGGATTTGCAGATTTTGAGTGACTACGGCATTCCTTTAGGGTTAGCATTCCAGATCCATGATGATATACTGGGCTTGTTCGGCTCGGAAGAGAAAACAGGCAAACCAGTGGGCTCCGATGTTCAAGAAGGTAAAAAGACGCTCCTGATCCTACATGCTCTGAAAAGCTGCACGGGAGATGAGAAAGCGTTTATTTTTAACGCGCTGGGCAATGAACAGATTACAGCAGCGGACGTGGATAAGGTTCGAGAGATCGTGCGAAGAACGGGCTCGCTCGAGTATTCGAAACGCTTGGTTACAGAGATGACGGATAAGGCGGTTCAGGCTATTAAAACATCCGATTTCCGGGCAGAAGCGAAGGAGTTCCTTATTAACATAGCGGATTTTATAGGGAATCGGGAGTATTAGAGGTCCATAAACAGACCTCTCCATATGTGGTTGGTGGTCTAAAGCCACTGTAGACTGCGAAAGAGCGTCTTACTTAACTTGGATTGATGTACTTAGTATGTAAGTAGGTAGGGTGTTGTGAAATGATGCGATTGGTCGTGGGAGTGACGGGGGCAAGCGGTGCCATTTATGCGAAACGGCTGTTAGAGGTGCTCAAGGAAAAGAACGTCGAAGTCGATTTGATCGTTACCGCACCTGCGGAATACATTATGCAAAACGAACTGGGGCTTACGAGCAAGGAATTGGGAGAACTCGCAACAGCCGCCTGGGACATTGCAGACATAGCCGCGGACGTTGCAAGCGGCTCACAACCAAGAGACGGTTTGGTTGTCATTCCCTGCACGATGGATGCCGTGGCAAAGATGGCGCATGGCATCTCGGACAATCTGCTTTTACGCTGCTTTGACGTGATGCTGAAAGAAAATCGGAAGATCATTATCGTACCCCGGGAGACGCCGTTACACGCGACGCATCTTGAAAATCTGCTGCGGTTGCGGCGATTGGGCGTAACGATCATACCACCCATGACCTCGTTCTATCACAAGCCTCAGACTGTAATGGACATGGTGGATTTTATAATAGCCAAAATCCTTGACCAATTTAACATACCGAATGCTCTGATCGCGCGCTGGAAAAAGCCGGAAGTTGAAACGACGCAGGAGAGGACGGAAGATGAGCGGACGTGAAGGAAATATGATCTTCGTCAAGTTAGGTGGGTCGCTCATTACTGAGAAGAACGCACCTTACACGATCAACTACCAGGTACTAACGCGCATCATAAAGGAACTGAAAGAAGCGATCGATAACGATTCGCAGTTGCAGTTGGTACTGGGGCACGGTGGCGGGTCGTTTCCGCACCCAGTCGCTCAAGCTTTCAGAACCGCGGAAGGATTCGTCCAGGATACCAGTGTACGCGGGTTCGCACTGTGCCAAAACGCTGCATCGACATTGAACAGGATTATCGTCGATTTGATGACTGATTACGCGATTGACGCGGTCTCGATCCAGCCGTCCGCATGCTGCGTAACTTCAGACGGTAAGATTACGGATTTCTTTACCAAACCGATAGAAGCGGCGATAGCCGCCGGACTCGTCCCCGTTGTCTTTGGCGACTGCGTATTTGATGCGGTAAAGGGCTGTTCAATCGTGTCGACGGAACAAATCTTTTCTCACTTGAGCGGCGCGCTACACCCCTCACGAGTGCTTGTGGTTGGCCTGGTTGACGGCGTTTATACCGCGGATCCGCAAAAAGATGCGAACGCACGGCTCGTTCCTACCATCAAGGTGGAACAGTTCAGCAGTGTCGAATCGTACCTCAGCGGCTCTTATTCGGTTGACGTTACCGGCGGGATGGTAACGAAAGTCAAAGAGCTGGTGGAGATCGCGAAGCAGGATATTGAATGTGAGATCTTGAGCGGCGCGTCAGGCAACATAAGAAAGGCATTGGCGGGGCAGAGAGGTCTGGGAACGCGTATAAAATCGGTCTCCACCGCAGTTGAATAAAGCTATAAAAACGAAGCGCTTAAATGAGTTACGAGAGATGGAGAAGAAACGAACCCTAGCGGATTTAGCGAAGCTGTTGGAGCGGTATGATATCGTTGAGTTAGAAGATGTCACGATAAAAGGGGATATCACCTTAGAATTCGGGGCTTCGAGAGGCGTGGCGCTTCCGCCTGCGCTCGTCGAGATTCTGCGTTCCGCGTTGGGCGCTCGCGAATTGCCTGCAGCTCCTGAGGAGGCACGGATAGCCGAATTACTCCCTGCGACCTTTGAAGGTGCGCAGGCCGACTGGAGGGGGCAGATAGAAGAGGTTACCATTGGTGCTACTGCTGCGGACGGTGGCACACGGGAGCGCGCGGTAACAATCGGGGGCGAGAAAGCCTTGCAGTTCTATAATTTCGACGCGCAAATGCCACATCCACCCGTGATCTCCGTAGATTGCTTTGATATGCCCATCCCCCTGGCGAGAGCGGTACGGGGCTATTACGAGGATGTGATGGAAGATCCGGGCGAATGGGCGAAGAAGAACGTGCACGAATTCGGTGCAGACATGGTCACAATTCATCTTATCAGCACGGATCCGACGATCAAGGATACTCCGGCACGGGAAGCGGCAAAGACCGTAGAGGAAGTGCTGCAGGCGGTAAAAGTCCCCATCGTCATTGGCGGGTCGGGCAATCCGGAGAAAGACCCCGCGATACTCGAGGCTGCGGCTGCAGCTGCCGAGGGAGAGCGGTGCTTAATCGCATCGGCGAACCTGAACATGGACTACGAGCGAATAGCACAAGCAGCGCAGAAATACGGGCATGTTATCCTCTCGTGGACGCAGCTGGACATAAACGCGCAGAAAACACTGAACCGGTATCTCTTCAAACTGGGCGTGCCGAGGGAAGATATCGTCATCGACCCAACCACGGCTGCACTTGGTTACGGACTGGATTATGCGTTCACGAATATAGAACGGATGAGAATAGCAGCGCTGAAGGGCGATACCGATCTGGCATTCCCTATCTCCTGTGGAATCACGAATGCATGGGGTGCGCGAGAAGCCTGGATGAAGGACTCGCCCATTAAGGAGGATTCTGATTGGGGGCCGGCGGCGTACAGGGGTCCGATTTATGAGATTATAACCGGACTGACCCTGGGTCTTGCCGGTGGCGATTTGTTTATGATGATGCATCCGAAGGCTGCGGCTGCTATCAAGGACATAACACAGATGCTGTTCGGAGCACCAGGAGAAGTTCTGGGTACGGGTGAGGGCGAGAAAAAGGAGCTGCCCAATTGGGTCTCGTGGACGGGAGGTGCGTCAAAGCAATGAAACTCAGCAGTCCAATGGAGATCTGGAAGTATCTTCCGGGCACAAATTGTGGCGACTGCGGTGAGAAGACGTGTCTGGCGTTCGCATCGCTCCTGAAAGAACGAAAGAGAACCTTGGAGGAGTGCATACCACTTCGTGAAGCTCGGTACAGCGAGAAAGCTAAACAATTAGCGGATTTGTTAGCGCCCGAGATACGAGAAGTGGAGATCGGCGTAGGCGCCCGGGCGTTGAAACTCGGTGGTGAGGATGTTCTGCACCGGCATGAACTCACGTTCTTCAACCGAACGGCGTTAGCTTATGATGTCTGGGACACGCTGGACGCGAACGAGTTGCGAGCGCGCGTAGAGCGAATAACGAACTGGCGTAAATTTTACGTTGGTGATTTTTTGACGGTCGATGCAATTGCGGTCCGATCGGTATCGGGCGATCCAGGCACGTTTGCGGCGTGTGTGAATGCCGTTGCTGAGTATACGGATCTACCGCTGGTGCTCTGCTCCTTTGATACAGAGGTGCTAGAAGCGGGCTTGCAAGAGGTTACGGATCGAAAGTCGCTGGTATACGCCGCGAACAACGCCAACTGGAAAGAGGTTCTGGAACTCGCACAGCGCTACAGCGTTCCTGTTACGTTATTCTCGCCAGACCTCGATAAACTCACCAGTCTCGCGATGACGTTCTCGTCCGCCGGCGTCGAAGATATCGTACTTGATCCTGGCACGTATCCAACGGGTGAAGGGCTTGCAGGTACCTTTTCCCGATTGGTACGGCTACGGCGTGCGGGAATAGTCGAGGCAAATAAGAGCGTTGCCTATCCCTTGATGGCCGTGCCGATGACCGCATGGTTGATTTACGGTGAAGTTGAAAGCGAAGAAGACGCGCTGGATGCGTCATACTGGGAAGCAATGCTCGCAGCCATGGGCAGCATAAAATACGCGGATATACTGATTCTGCACTCGATCGAGCCGCATTCGCTGATCGCGGAGCGGACACTTGTGGCAAATATATACACTGATCCACGCCGCCCGGTAAGCGTAGAGCCGGGCTTGCGCAAGATAGGCACGCCAACGGCTGATTCACCGCTTTTCCTCACCACTAATTTCGCGTTGACCTACTATACGGTCGAGAGCGACCTCAGCTCGAACAAAATCGATTCCTACTTGATGGTGGTTGACACTGATGGGATCGGCGTCGAAGCCTCAGTTGCCGGTGGGCAGCTCACGGCGGGACTGATAAAAGATGCTCTGGAATCGAACGAAGCGGAAAAGAAACTACATCATAAAACCTTGGTGATCCCGGGCCTCGCAGCACGACTCTCGGGCGAGACAGAAGACGTTACCGGCTGGAACGTGCTGGTCGGTCCACGCGACAGCGGAAGAATCCCAGGCTGGATGGAAGGGAATTGGCCGCCTAAAACCGTTTCCGCGTGAGTGTTTATGTGAGAGTGAGCGTATGATAAAATGACCTGGGCAGTCTGGATAACCGGTTTACCCAGCAGTGGTAAGACCGCAATAGCACGGAAAGTACGAACCATCCTCAAAGATCAGGGCGTAGCTAACGTGAGGGAGCTCGAACTTGACGAGATACGGAAGTTCATCACGCCACAGCCGACCTATTCGGATGAGGAACGGGAGATTGTTTATGCTTCGTTGGTGTACATGGCGAAGCTCCTCGTGGACTGCGGCACACCGGTTATCATAGACGCAACGGCGAATCGAAGGCGATACCGCGATAGAGCGCGTGCGGCTATACCGAAATTCGCGGAAGTGTACGTTAAGTGCTCGTTGGAGACCTGCATGGCACGAGAACGGCGTAGAAGAGCGAGACATGCGCCTGCGGGCATTTACAAGAGGTCGCAGGAGGAAGGCGCGACGGTACCTGGCGTGAACGTGCCGTACGAGGAACCTGTGAAGCCCGAAGTAGAGGTAGATAGCGAAACTATGACGATCAAAAAGTGCGCGGAGCGGGTGGTGGAGTTCTTACTCAACGAATATGAAACGTAACAGTTTCTGACTGAATACCTTCTAGTTATCTTTTATTCCTGCCGGATTCGCTTAATCGCTCGTCAGCAATCCCAGAATACCGCTCAAAGCTCGTCACCATCAGGTCGGGATACGAACGCATAATGACATAATAGACGGATTACTCGAGCATTCCTTCAACCATGGGAGGACAACAGGAGAACGGCAAAAACCCGCATCTTTTAAACCTCTGCTCCTTACAACAATATCATACATACGGTTATCTCATGCACAGATGAGCAAGGTGCTGAGAGGGACGCGATACTATGAGATCTACAACGCAGGACTTAACGTTCAAGGAAATAGAGGAGAAGTGGCAGCGGATCTGGGAAGAGAGCAGGATATTTGATGCGGAAATCGACCAGCGGGAAAAGTTCTTCTTGACCGTTCCGTATCCATACACTTCGGGACCGTTGCACATCGGTCATGGACGTACGTACACTATAGGGGACATAATCGCGCGTTTCAAGCGGTTGCAGGGCTATAACGTCCTTTTCCCTATGGCGTTTCATGTTACGGGCACGCCGATCTTAGCGATCGCAGACAGCATTGCACGGGGGGAAGCGGAGGTTGTAGAACGATTTAAAGAGTACGTCTCGATTTATGAAGATGCCGAGCGGGTTGACGCAATCGTCAAGTCCTTTGATACACCGGAGAACGTGGCAGATTTCTTCGCGAATCGAATCTCCGAGGATTTCAAACGAATGGGGTATTCCATTGATTGGCGCAGACGGTTCAATACCACCGAGCCGCTGTACAATCGGTTCATCGAATGGCAGTTCAAGAAGCTTTATGACCGGGGCGTCATCAGGAAGGGCAAGTATCCCATTACGTATTCCTGCGAAGACGGCTGCGCGGTTGGCGAGGATGATATTGGCGAGGGAGACACCGATAAGGTCTCGATTACCGAATATACCGCGATAAAATTCAAGCTGAGTGACGAGGACGCGTACTTACTTGCCGCGACGCTGCGACCTGAGACCATCTTCGGGATCACCAACCTCTGGATAAAGCCCGAGGCAACGTATGTTCGAGCGAAGGTCGGAACTGAAGTCTGGATCGTCTCAAAGGAAGCGGCGGAGAAGCTGAGTTACCAGCGTGAGGACGTCGAGGTCTTGGACGGCGAACTGAAGGGTGACGATCTGCTGTGGCGAAATGCCCAGGAGCTTGTTGACGGCCGTGAGATTCCGATCTTCCCAGCGAGCCTCGTTGATGAAGATGTGGGCACGGGCGTGGTCTATTCGGTGCCTGCACATGCGCCTTATGATTACATGGGTGTGGTGGACCTGAAGAAGGCGGAAGGCATCGAAACAGAGCTCATAAAGATCATTGACATTGAGGGCTATGACTTGCCGGCGAAGGAGATCTGCGAGAAGATGCTGATAGAGAGCCAGGATGATGAGCGTCTGGAAGAAGCCACACGGATCATTTATAAGGACGAATTTTACCGTGGCGTCTTGAACGAGCGCTGCAAGGCGTTTGCGGGTATCAAGATCGCGCAGATAAAGGATGAGGTCAAGGACTGGTTAAAGGCCGAGAATATCTCTGATACTTTTTACGAGACGTCGCGAAAGGCGGTAACGCGCGGCGGGAGCAAGGTGATCGTGGCCGTGCTGCAGGACCAGTGGTTCATCGACTATACGCCGCAATGGTGGAAGGATATGGGGCATAAACTCGTAGGTAGTATGACGTTCTATCCAGAGAAGTACCAGAGCTATATGCAGGACATTGTTGATTGGTTAGCGTTTAGACCCTGCGCGCGGAAACGCGGCCTGGGCACACGGTTCCCGTTCGAAAAGGAATGGATAATCGAATCACTGAGCGATTCCACCATTTACATGGCGTTGTACACCATCGCGCACCTGCTCCGGGACGTGCCGGTTGATGCGTTGCAAGAGCAGTTCTTTGACTACGTGTTTCTGGGCATCGACGATCCCGAAGCCGTAGCAAATGAGGTTCACGTTGATGCGGCCGTTTTGAAACGGCTGCGAGCGGAGTTTACCTACTGGTATCCGAACGATCAGCGGCACACGGCGCCACCGCACCTCTCTAACCATCTGGTCTTCTTCTTGATGCATCATGCCGCGATATTCCCCAAAGAATGCTGGCCACGAGCGATAACGCTGAACGAATTGATGATTCGGGAAGGGGCAAAGATCTCGAAGAGTAAGGGGAACGTCATTCCGCTGGCGCACGTCTCCGAACTCTACGGTGTGGATTTGTACCGGCTCTATTGCGCGCTCAATGCGGATTTCGCCAGTGTGGTTAACTGGCGTGAGCAGGATACCGATGCGCTGCGGAAACGGTTCAACGCACTGGTCACGGTATTCGAGGAGAGCGCAGACGTGGATCCGTTGCCGGAAGCCGAGTTCACGCATACCGATCGCTGGCTGCTCTCCAAGTTCTACAGCCGGTTACAGGAATCCATCGAGCGATTCGAAGGCTTTAGAATACGCGAAGCGGGCATCAACGTGGTCTTCAACATGATGAACGACCTGAGGTATTACGAGAAGCGGGAGAGCGTGGAACGACGCAGGCGAATCGTCCGGAACGTGCTGGACGAGTGGCTCATTATTCTCTCGCCGTTCGTGCCGCATATCTGTGAAGAGCTCTGGCACAGACGATACAACACATTTATCTCGCTGCAAACGCTGCCGGCGATAAAAACGGAGCTTATCGACGAGCAGGTGGAGCGCGAGGAGGAGTACATGGTCTCGCTTGTGGAGGACATACAGGAGATCCTGAAGGTCGCACGGATTACACCCACTAAAATCTACCTGTATACCGCAGACACCGGAACGGAGCAGTGGAAGTGGGAGCTCTTCAAAGCGCTCAAGGACGTGCCGGATAGGGAGAAGATAAAAGAGGCGATGCAGATACGGAAGGATAAGAGCACGGTGAATTTCGTCAAGCTTTTGCTGAAGAGCAATCTCGAATACAGCGAGGTGCGTGAAGCGGAGACTCTGACACGTGAGACGGAGTACTTAAAGAAGGCGTTCGGCTGCGAGATAGGCATAAACGATGAGTACGACCCGAAGGGGAAGAAGACGTTCGCGATTCCCCTGAAGCCCGCGATTTACGTGGAGTGAACGGGTTAGGCCTGAGAATCCTGTAACGCTCGGGTATTGTTCCATCCTCTCGAAGGCAAATTACTGAAGGCACCGACCGAAATAGCGTAAGCTACTTTTAGTGTCGGCGCGAAGGTTTTTTAAGTAACTTCGGATAATTTATTCTACGCCATGGATAAACCGCCTTCATGCAGGCCAACAAGTTGGTGGCAGGCGTTTCGCTATCATTTCGTGCCGCCGAGCATTTTCCCCGCTACGATCGGCGCGCTGGTCAGTTGGGCTGTCATCCATACGTTTTCGCTCTGGTATTTCTTCCTGGTTCTCGTTGGCGTCACTATCAATCATATTGCATTGAATATGACCGATGACTATTTCGACTTTAAATATTCCGTTGATCAGCTAAAGCCCGGCGAGAAGAACCCGTATACCGGCGGCAGCGGCACACTTACCAGCGGGTTGATCGCGCCCCCCGACATGTTCAGAGCGTTTACACTGCTCTATCTCATTGTTGCCGCCATCGGCATTTATCTCGGGATCGTACGAGGACTTCTCGTTGTGTTGTTTGGATCCATCGGCGTTTTTTGCTCTATCTGTTACACGGCACCCCCAATCAAGTTCTCGCACCGTTGCCTGGGCGAACTGGGATTGCTCCTCAACTTCGGGCCCATCATTGGCCTCGGCGCCTATTTTGTGCAAGCCCAGCAGTTGAGTACCGAGTCGTTATTAGCAACACTGCCCTGCGGCATCATGCTCTTCTCGATGATTATCATCAATGAAATCCCGGACCTCGAAGAGGACAAGCAGGCAGGAAAGATAACGCTCGTCGCGCGGTATGGAACGCAAACAGGCATTAAGCTCTATGTGGGAAGCTGGGCTGCGACGTATCTCGTGATCGTACTGGGTGCAGCGTTTCACGTGCTATCCCCCTTCATGGTAATTGTACTCCTCTCGTTTCCCTTGACCTACCGATCAATAAAGAGTCTGTTTACGCACTATGACGATCCACGAGCGATGGCGCCGGCAAACCTGGACATGATACGGGCGCACAGTGTCACCTCATTATTGATCATTAGTGCGTACGCCCTCGAAGGGCTCACGAACGGTGCGGATGGTATGCAACTGCTCGGTCTCCTTCTGGTCTTACTCGTTTTTTACGTACCCGCGGCGCTTTCGATATTCCGAGTTCCAAAGCCCGAATAAGCAGCCCTTTCGTAGACAGCGAGATTTATTTAGTCAGATCGTGGAAGAGCTCATCGGTATCGTCCATAATTTCCAGACCGGCGTTCCTGCCGCGATCTTCAAAAAGCAGTCGATTCCCACCGCTCGTCTTCTCGTACACTTTCAGGTTTATTGTTGACGTGAGACTTTCAAAGGTGTTATGCGTCATTGTGCCCTCATGGGGACTTTTGAGTGCCCATACGCGGCCCTGTATCGCTTCAATATCGGCTTTGAAATGCCGGTCTTCGAGGGTGATTCGCACGAGGTTTCGTTCTGTTTTTTCGAACTGTGTTATTCGAGCGCCGGCATAGGTCGCGAACGTGTAAAAACGACCGTTATACCTGAGGAGTCCGGCAAAGCCAGAGAAATTCGTGTGCAACCACGGTATTCGAGCAAGTGCAAGCATAAAGGATATTCCTTCGTCCGTAAAATGATTCGACTGCATCCAGATGTAGGAGCTGGGGAAGCTGTGCCCCCAATCTTTCTCGATGTAGCCTTTTCCGTTATCGAACGCTATCTGCTCACCGTCGATTTCTAAGGTGCCCCGGAGTGTGTGGTTCATGCTTACGATACCGTGTTTACACTGCATGAAGGGAACGAAAGAACCCCAGCCCATAAGTCCAGGCGCGAAGAATCGCTTGGGATACGAGATGACGTTCTCGAAGTGTAGCTCGCCGCGAATGCTCTGCCCTGATTGATCGAGGTCCACGGTGAGCGACGCGGTAGAGAACTGGTTTTTCCCGATGGTTACGGCGAAGTTCCGGGACGACGGAATGAAGGCAGCAACGGGGAACGTGAAGTACTCGAAGTCGCCGGTTTTACCGTTAAAAACCTGGATGAACGCGTGTGAGTTCTCTTTATCCTTGCCAAGCGAGATCCCCGGAATAACGGCGAGTATATGCGCTTCAGCGGTATCGACGAGCTTGAAGTACCAGCCCTCAAAATAGTTCTTATACGTTTTCTTACCCTGAAACAGCTCGGGGTTCCATATCTTTCGAAGGTTTGCGAGTACCATAGGGTTCGGTTTGTTCACGATTGAGAAATAGCGTGCATTTGCTTTGCTTCACTTCACTACCCGGTATCACTTTTTGTGACGTGAAGCTGGTTGAATATTTTAAGACGTACCCGTGATAAATGTTGCAGTTTTTTCAAACGCTCTTTCTTCTTCCAAAGATGCTCTGCATCTCTCCACCTTCGCGGTTTGTTTGACTTTGTTGGAGAGAGGTTATCGGAAACGACACTTTTATGCTCTCGGAGCATCTTCTGGTTATCCATTTATACTGAGCGCAGTAAAACCCACTCACCCGTACCGATGAAGGAATCGACGAGGCTTATCAGGATCGAGAACCCGCAGGAATGCCGCATAATCGAGCGGCTGAATCGCTTCGTGGTGCTGATAGAGCGAGACGGAACGGTCTATCGAGCGCACATAACGAACACCGGCAGGCTCTTGGAATTCATGGTCAAAGGCCAAAAAGCGTTCTGCTTCAAAACGCCGCAGCAGCACCATCGGGGCAAAACGGATTGCAGGCTGTTTGCAATCGAGGAGCGGGGGTTAGGGGCGCTCATCGATACCTGGCTGCAGATGAAAGCGTTTGAAGACGCTTTGCTGCGAAACCTCATTCCATGGCTCGCGGGCTGCCGCATGCGGAAGCGGAACGCAGCGTTGGGTGCATCACGATCACGCATCGATTATCTTTTAGAGTGCCATGATAAGCAGGTGTATCTGGAGGTAAAGAGCGCAGTGTTACGGGACGGTGCGTACGCCATGTATCCCGATTGCCCGACTGAGCGCGGGCGAAAACACGTACGCGAACTGACGAATTATGTGAGAGCAGGAGGAACGGGGATTGTGGTGTTTGTGGCGGCGCTGCCGTATGTTCGAGCGTTCAAACCGAATAGAGCTGCGGATCCGAAGCTCTCCGATGCGCTTGTGGTGGCACAGTCATCAGGGGTAGACGTAAGAGCTCTTGGGTTGTACTACAATCCAGAAGACGGGTGGGTGTATCTGTTTGAGCAGGATCTTGCGGTTATCATCGCCAATCACTGAGCCTTTTACTCATTTATAATCTTTCGAATCGATATAGAGCTGACGCATGTCACTGTATTCTTTATCTTTAGGTTCCTTGTGGTGAATTTCCAACAGTTTCTGATGCATGGGGATAAGAATTTCAGGAATAATCTTTAGGGCTTCTTCATCCCAGATTTTATAAATGGTGTTTTTTGGGACTATGTTATTAACAGTAAGAACGGCTAAATGATGATAATATTGCGAGACTAATCTTCTCTGATGATCTAATGTTGTTTTAAGAGTCTCAATGGGTTTCTCCTGTGGTTTTCCGTGCATTTTTGTTTTTTTATAATAGTTTTCCTGCACTTTTTGAAGTATTTTCTTTTCTTCATAGTATTTTTCACCATATTTTTTCATGAGTGCTTCTTCATCCTCATTAACCTCGTCATAAAGACCCCATAATATCCAGAGCGCGTATTGCATCTCTGGTTTGCGATATTCCATTTGTAACTCTACAATAACCTGATACATCAAATTTCTTTTCGTTGTAACATAGAGATAATAAGAAATTCCCAAAGCGATTATTGCGATTATTGGGCTAATAATCAAAATTAAATCTTCAATCATTTTTTCTGATTCTGGAGGTTATTACTATCGCTCTTTTGTTTAGACTCTTTTTCTTTTTTATAATCATCGTAAGTTATTATTTTATCTTTTACGAGCCCGTGTAAAAATTTTATTTCTCTTTGATCTTCGGCCTCTTTTTTCTCATCTCTTTCCAATTTTTCAAGTTCCGTTTTTGTATCACCAAAAACCTTAACGCCAATTTCTCCCAGTGCGTATCGCTTTAGTAGAATATCCAGTGGCTTTAAGTTCTTATATGCTTTAGTTGTTTGTATCTGTTCCGTCAATCGTGAGCCAAAGTAAAAGCCGATAATAATAACGTAGATATAGAGGAAGTTTTGAGTAAAGCTTCCAATTGCCTGCAAAGGTATCGTTGCAGAGCTATTAGATGGAACTACTGAAGAAACTGTATTATTCTTTAATTCTTCTGAGGTCTGGAAAAAAGAGATTGACAGTAGAATTATGAACATGATAGTAAACGATATCACAATCGATTTTCTAACCTCACCTTTGCTTAATCTAGTCCCAAAATTACATTTTGGATGGTAAGACAATATTAAGGGAAGAAGGAAACTAGCGATACCTGCAATGATAACTAAACTTACCTGATTGTAATCAGCTGCGCACGCAATAATAGCAAAAACAATAACAATAGCAATAGCTACACACACAATTGCAGGACATTTCCAATCAAATTTTTGTAACTTCCCAACTTGAATTTTACCAGCTTCTACTGTTTCAGTCTGTATTTTTTTAGCCTTTATTTCTTCTGCTTCAAGCACATCTACCGAACGTTTTTCGGGTTCGCCCTTTTTTGAGTCACTCATCCCTATAGATCCTCCCAACCTCAGCCCTGATTCTTCACCCTGTGATAGGATCCGATCTCTTATGGCAGATACCTCTGACGTAGAGATTATCTTTCATATAACTATGAATTCATATATATGTTTTTCTATTCCATTAAATTTTTCTTTTCTGATTTGACGGTCAGAAAAAAGTGTATTAGAATAGGATTATGAAATTAACTTCGCCGTTCAAAACCACCAGCCTCAGATACAGATCATCGATGTAGATAACTCCAAACGGCAGCCTTTTCAGCAATTCCTTCGCAGCAGATCGGTTTTCGCGATAGCCTGACTTGAACCACCCGATGCGTGTATCAAACCCGTGGTCGATCGTGATCTTGTTTTCATAGCTTGTTGACTTATCTTTAACGATCTCCGTACTGCTTGCTGCCGCTCATCCACAATCTCACTTACCCTGTAAAGGTCATCATGACCACGAGTTGCAAACGAACAAAAATTCCTTCACATTAAAAGCGAACTCACGTATCAGGCAGATACCGCGGGCTGTTCAAACCCCACGATAAAATCACGATTCCGTTTGTGTTCCGCAGCCAAATCCGTGAGCACCTGCAGCCGCCCGATGCCGATTGCAAGATCGATGAGCGAGTTCGCCAGAATCTGTTGGTCATCAGTCAGCCCGGCCTCGGCGAGCTTCTTCATGCAGAAATCTGAATAGGTCAGGTCACCCTCACCGCGTTCATGGGCTTCAATACCCCGCGCCTGGAACTCATCCATAAGCGACTTCTTCTTCTTGACGAACCGCTCGTACAGTAGTTCGTCTTCTCCGGTTTGCTGCGCTTCCGTCGCCATCTGTTCCGTCCTGTCAGATCAACTCCTCAGTTAATTTTATAATTTTATGCTATAAAAACTTTTTAAAATCGGATGTGGTTCTGTTTGCCGAGTAAGGGTCCGTACAACTAACGGGTGGCCGCTACGTTACATGAGCACCGTATGCTCAATCAGGATCTTCAGCCCGATACCGATCAAGATGAGCCCGCCCAGAACTTCGATCTTCTTCTCGAAGAAGTGCCCTGAAACGTTGCCGAGATAAACGCCGAGGAACGACAGTGCGAACGTCGTCACGCCAATTATGATCGCAGGCGTAATAATGGCCATCTGCAAGAAGGCGAAGCTTATCCCCACGGCCAGCGCATCAATGCTCGTGGCAATCGCCAAGAGCACTAACACGTGGAGATCCTGGGGGTTCATCTTTTTGTCGTCCGAATCGAGCCTGGTCGATTCATAGATCATTTTACACCCGATCAGACACAGCAGCCCAAACGCTATCCAGTGGTCGATATCCGTAATCACCGCTCGCGCGCTGACGCCGCCGAACCAGCCTAAGAGCGGCATAACGGCCTGAAACGAGCCGAAAAAGAGCGCGATCGTTGCCGCGTTCCTGAGCCTGAGGTCGTTTATTGTCAGACCGCTGGTGATCGATACGGCAAGCGCATCCATTGCCAGTCCGATTGCGATCAGTAGGATGGTGATCATGCTCATCTCGTTGTAGTACTCACCCACTTTTGTATAGGTGCTTATGTGCTTAACGGTTTGTGTGTTTGTGCACCGATCCGCCCCTCTTACGGTTGGTTACGCACGGTGCACGACCTATAACCATGACTATAACCCCTATCACTAATCACAATTACTCTTCTTCTAACGTCCCAACTACAGGGAACCGGTCGAGCAGTTCAGCGCCATGCGGCGCGTGGTCAAGGCTACCGGTCAGATCCTCACCCGCGTGGTGTATGACTTGATGCTTCCCTTCCCGCCAGAGAAAACTCCCAGATACGTCGTAGACATTCCCCTCGAAGGCGACGTATGCTGGCGCTCCGTTCCTGCCGTTATAGCGGGCAAGTTCTTCCCTGGTAAACGTCCGCATCGTTCTCACTCACTAACTAACCAACTAACGTCCTCACTAATTAAACACGTGCCTCATGGTACGAAAGAGGAGAAAGAAAATGAGGGCGTCTTAAACAATCCTGAACGGACGCCCAATTCTGTCTGAATTGATTAATCTACCTACCTCAGGAACTTTGACACGAATGGAGAGGTCTCACCCCGGCGTAAGAAATGCCCGGACGGCCCTTCGCCGAGGAACTCCGAAAACCAGGACTCATGCTCGATCTCTTCGTTCAGGATCGCGAGCGCTAAGTCGTAGGTTCGGTGATCCTTGCCCGCTGTTAGATTGCAGATATGCGTATAGGCGCGAACCGCGCACCGTTCCGCTTCCACGAGCACCTCCAGAATTGTGTTCACATCGCTTATATCTTTGGGTAAATATGCGGGTGGGCATCCTGAGATGTCATGGAACTCCTTCATATCCTTGGGCAGACGTCCATCAAGTTCATAGATGCGCGGCACGAGCGCTTCGAAGTGGTTTCGGTCTTCAATGCGAGCGGTCTCGGCAATCTCCTTAATCCCTTCGCCCTCTAATCCAATGAGATTGAACCGAAGGATAGTGTAGTAGTAATACGTCGTGAGTTCTGCTGCTGCATTCTTAACGAGGAGTTCTACCAATTCGTCAACATTGACCCCGGACCTCTCTACCATTTCACGTGTTACCTTAGCCATATTATCACCTCCTATTAGTAACAAAGATATTTTGGAATATAAGATTATGGCCACTTACCACGAAATTCTGCCTAACCAAATGCAACATCGAGCACCATCATGACTGCAAACCCGATCATAGCACCCATGGTGGCTAAATCGGTATTCCCGCCGCGTTGTGACTCTGGAACGACTTCTTCGACCACAACGAAGATCATGGCGCCTGCGGCAAAGCCCAATGCGTACGGCAGGAGTGGTCGTGCGAAAATAACCGCTGCCGCGCCAATAACACCGGCGACTGGCTCGACAATGCCTGATAACTGGCCGTACCAGAAGCTTCTCAACCTGGACAGCCCTTCGCGCCGCAGCGGCATAGAGACTGCGAGCCCTTCCGGGAAATTCTGTATCCCAATACCGATAGCCAGCGCGATTGCTGCTGCAAGCGTAGCGGCAGGCAACCCGGCAACGACGGCGCCGAAGGCAACGCCAACGGCAAGACCCTCGGGAATGTTGTGCAGCGTAATAGCAAGAATGAGCAAGGTGCTCCGCTGCCAGGAGGTCTTGATCCCTTCTGCTTCCTCTACCGGAAAGCCGATATGGAGGTGCGGCAGTACGTTATCAACAACCAGGAGGAAGGCACCCCCAATAAGGAAGCCAGCCGCAGCCGGAAACCATGCCGGCATAGCGCCACCTGAGGACATCTCAATAGCCGGTGCAAGGAGCGACCAAAAACTGGCTGCGATCATGACGCCACCGGCAAAACCAAGCATCCCATCGAGTACCTTCCTGCTCACGTCTCGGGCCATGAATACCGTCGCCGCCCCAAGAGCGGTCAGAGCCCACGTAAATAATGTTGCAAGCAGCGCCTGCAGCACCGGATGAAGCTGCCGTAACGTGTCTATCATATCATATTATCTCCTTGTAACCCCTACCTTTACGCTGTTATGTGTACAGGCACTTTAATCGTGGTCCATACACCCCTACCTAACTCCCGTACGTTTGCAGACTGCTCACCACAGGTAACGCAAAAGGTCTCGTGCACACTGCTGTCACTTATTCTTTCGCAGCCTTTTTCTTCTTGTAATCTTTGATCGCCTCTTGCAGAGCGTTCGATGCCAGATTGGAGCAATGCATCTTCCGGGGCGGCAGACCCTCGAGCTCGTCCGCGACGTCACCACGGGTTATCTTCATCGCCTCGTCGACGTGCATCCCTTTCGCCATCTCGGTCACCATGCTGCTCGTTGCGATCGCAGAGCCGCAGCCGAAGGTTCTGAACTTGATATCCGTGATAATATCGTTCTCTACTTTGATGAACATCTCCATGAGATCGCCGCAGACTGGATTCCCCACCTTCCCGTAGCCGTCGGGATTCTCTATAACACCGACGTTCCGCGGGTGCATGAAATGCTCCATTACCTTTTCAGTGTAGCCGATCTGTTCCACATCTAAATCTCCCATAGTATTTCCTCACCTACCTAATAATCTCTGGTAGTTTCTCCGTCGATATAAAAATTGTGCTTGCCTGGGTGGGGTTCTTCCGGTTGCTGATGCGACTCGCAATTCATACACTGTAGCCTAAACCCGAACGAAGCGAAGACGTTTGCGTTTTAGAGAAAATCTAACGTGAGACCTGGTAGGTGACCACGAAGATGATTAACGCCATCAACAGAATACCCAGTACGGATTCCGCAGCCACTAAGATCTGCGGCACGGGTCCAACTGCGAGGTTGGGCTGGATATTGGAATAGCCAAGGCTCGTGAAGGTCGTGATGCTGTGATAAACGTAATCGAGCCATCCAGGGGAAACCGTTTCGCCGTTCACGGTCTTGACAATGCCGTTTGTTAACCAGAAGAGGACGGCGAAAAGGGCGATTATTGTTGCAGAAGCACCTATCGGTCGTTCAATTTTATCGCCATAGCCGGTGAGGGTTCGCAAGACGAAGAAGTCAAAAATCCAGGACTTCAACCAGTAAAATCTGCCTTTCTCTCGCAGTAACTTCCTGTATGCCTCGCCTCTCCGGTAGTGAACGCGCCCGGCTTGATCACGGCTACCGTTAGCAATGTAAAAATTGTAAAGGTTATTATAAACCTCGTAGGACGCTTCGAATTGCTCGGCACGGCTGCCTTCGTAGAGGTATTCTGATTGTATCTCTATACCCCGGTGGATTAGGTCTGAGAGCCCGTCTATAATGACGGTGTCGTCTTTGCGTCTTCTCCGGTTTTCGAGATTTTTACGAAGACCCCCGGATGGTCGATCGAAGAAAACGATTCGGGTGCCATCACGCGCATACCTTGCCAATCCGTCGTTATCCAAAATCGCTGCCGCAACATCGGGATTTGCTTCTTCAATCTTATCCAGGTCAAGGACAGATATGGTCTCAGCACCGAGCGCATCTCCAATAAGCTCGTTGATCTCTTTGCCGTTTTCAGTACGAAAAAGCTTCGCATGTCTGAAGCTCTTCGCTTCGTCGAAATAAGAGCGGAAAAGGTTGGCGTCAAATAATCGAGCATCTTCAAAAGCGGTTTCTGAGTCGAATCGTGCACCATGAAGATTAGTTCCTTGAAGAAAGGCTTCTTTTAAGTTTGCTTTCCGGAGGTTTGCCCACATTAGGTCTGCGTTCTGCAGATTCGCATTCGATGGGTTTGTGTTCTGCAGTTCAGCTGATTTTAGGTTTGCATTCTGAATTAAAGCCCTCGATAGGTTTGCATTCTGCAGTATAGCCATCCATAGGTATGCATTCTGCAGTTCAGCTAATTCTAGATTTGAATTCTGCAGTTTAGACGATCTTAGATCAGAATTACGCATTTTAGCAAACCATAGGTTTGAGCTGCTCATTTCAGCTCCAAATAGCTCTTAATTTTGCAGTTCAGCCATCTTTAGGTTCGCGTTACGCATTTTTACCCCTATTAGGTCCTTATTCTGCAGTTTAGCCTTCTTTAGGTAAGCACCGAAAATTGCTCTTTCCTTCAGCTCGTTGAGCATCTCCTGAGTGGGTTCTTTTCCCTCCACTTCTTTGTGCCAGTAGCAGCGCTCTTCTCCCGGGAGAGCTTTACGAGGGTATTCCCACATTTCAGTGGTAGACAATAATATTTCGTAGCTACATTTTGCCATTGTCGTATGCTTATACTTACTCAACAGTTGACCTTAAATCCTATAGCCCTAAAACAGATGTTACAGCGGCGAAAGCGCTCGCAGCCGCTGAACCGTCTCTTTAACCGCTTTGGTGATATGCAGTATCTGTTCGGGCGTATTCGAACGGCCGAGTGTTATAACCATAGACCCGTGCGCCTCTTCATGTTTCAAGCCGATTGCCAGGAGCACGTGCGATGGCTCGAGGGTCTTGGACGAGCACGCGGAACCCGTGGATACCTGTATGTGGTACAGCGTATCCATATTCAACTGGATGCTTTCACCTTCTATGCGGCTGAACCGGAAACTGGCATGGTGCGGGAGCCGTTGCGTGGGGTGTCCCGTGAGATACGCCTCTTCTATTAGCAGTATCTCTTTGACGAGTTCATCCCGTATTCTCGCGAGTCTCGTGCTCTCCTCTGCCATTTCAGCCTTCATTATCCGTGCCGCTTCGCCCATGCCCGCAATCGCGAAGACGTTCTCCGTGCCGGACCGGAGGCCGCGTTCCTGCCCGCCGCCAGGCAGGATCGATTGGAGCTTTACTCCTGGTTTCATATACAAAGCACCGGCACCTCGTGGCCCGTACAGATCGTTTGAAGACAGGGTCAAGAGATCGATGCCGTCGTTTTGGACATCGATCGGGATGCGTCCAGCCGCAACAGTCGCATCCACGTGCAGATACAGACCCTTTTCGTGCACAAGCTCGCTGATCGCCTTGATCGGCTCAATGGTTCCGATCTCATTATTGGCATACATGATCGAGGTCACTGTCGTCTCTTTGGTCACGAATTCGTTCACGTTCTCAAGATCAACGAGACCTGTACTATCAACCGGAATAAGAGCAAATTCAAATCCACTTTTCTGCAGCTCTTTCATCGGGTTGAGCACCGACATGTGCTCGATCGCGCTTGCCGCGACCTTCTTGCCTTTCCCCACGTTCCGAAGCGCCGTGCCCTTGATAGCGAGATTGTTGGATTCCGTTGCGCTGCCGGTAAAGATAATACGGGCCGGGCTCTCTGCGTTTATCAGCTCCGCGACCTTCTTCCGTGCCTCTTCGACTGCCCGTTTCGCCTCCAAGCCGACCGAATAGAGCGCGAACGGATTGCCAAAGTCCGCTCTCAGATACCGGTCGGCGAACGACAATACCCGCGGGTCAACGGGCATCGCCGCGGCGTGGTCCAGGTAGATCCGTTCCATGAATGAACGCCCTCCTATCTTCAAACTACTAAAACCACATTGTCGCACCGGCCTCTAAGACCAGATCGTTCAGGGTCGCGGCACCGACAATCTTGACTCCTGGTATTAGCTCCACTTTCTCCCATCCGAGCATCTGCTTTGACGCCTCACACACATAGATCTCAATTCCCATCTCCAGAGTCTTCTGGAGCATTTCCGCAACGCTCGGGAAAGTTCCGAGTTTGATCTTCTCTGCCTCGCCCGGAAGCAAGATCTTCAAACCCATTCCCAGATAGTACACCATCGGTTTCAGATCCATGGCCTTCGCCGTCTGGGCCAAAACCAGTGGCGAATACTGTCGTTCTGGAGCGTCGCTCGTCTGCACATACAAGATCGAGTTCTCATCTTTCATATTACTCCTACACCCCCTTACATAGTTCTCAATTTACCACACCTACCACACCTCATCTCATTTCGTCCTTCGTATGAAGAAGGTCAAAATTGTCCCCTCTTTCTCAAATTTCAAAATCTCATGCCCGGTTCGCTTCGCCCAGCGTTTGATGTCCTCTTCAGCCGCGGGGTCGTCCGCCTCCACCCTCAACACCTGCCCCACTTCGATCTTTTCTATCTCCTCCTTCGTCATCGCAATTGGCATCGGGCAGTAGAGCCCCACACAGTCCAGTTCCGCATCCGGAACGATATCAGAATCCATCGTCACGTCAAAACCTCCGCTTATTACCTCATACTTCATAGTAAAAAAACTTTTCGATCCCGTGCGATTCGTGTAATACTGAGAAGGGCAGTATCCTGAGGTAACCACAGAGCCATAAGTAAAGCAAAACAAGAATCTCAGGTGTTTTTTTTAGTACTACTAAAAAGGATTGAGCGTGACTTTTATGTGTACGTGAATGCTACTAAGACGTATGGAGGTGATAGAATGACAAAGTTTCTCTTGCTTTGGGAGGCTGATATTAGTAGAGTGCCGCTTGATCAGAAAGAACGACTTAAGGGGTGGACTACGCTGCTGAACATGGTTAAGGATGACGTAGAGAGCGGCAGACTTAAAGACTGGGGAGAGTTCCCGGGCGAGTATGCCGGCTATGCCATCATGGAAGGCACCGAGCTGGATGTCCTTACTGGTACAGAAAAATATGTACCCTTCGTGCGGTTCGAAACGCACCCGGTCATCTCAGTGAGCCAAACCCTGGAAGGTATGAAGGCGCTCTCACAAGCGTGAAACGGTGCTCTGGAGACGGGGCGTGGGGAGATACTACGTTTCCCTTTTTCTTTTTTAGTAGCTCGATCAGTAGTACCGTTTTTCCCGGAACATCTAACCACAGAAAAACGTTAAACGGGTAAATCCGCGAGGATTGAGAGATAAATTGACTTAGCCCGTGCATACTCAAAATCAGAGGGGGCCCTCTAGTGAAAACCAAATTAATACGCATTGAATATGACAAAATTTTTTATGTGATCAACCTCAATGGTTTAAAATATAACCGGAGTTATGAGCAATACAAAAAAAGAGAATGAGAACGCTTGCAATAAAAATTTTGTGTTGGATACAAACTTTTACCTCCATTATAAGCTTTTTACAGAACTTGATTGGAAGTCACTGTTGGGATGTAATAATCTAATATTGATAGTGCCTCCAACCGTCATAAAAGAACTTGACGATAAAAAATTTTCTGCTCCCAACTCACGAATAAAAAGAAGAGCTCAAGAAGTAATCTCAAAATTCCGGGATATCAGCGAAGGTAAATCTATACCTTGTGGATTCCAAATAAACTTTCTAGAGTCAATTATCGAGGAAAAGGCTTTGAGAGACCTACATCTAAACCCCGATAACAGTGATGACAAAATTATAGCCGCGACTCTTGCCTTTAGAGAACAAAATGCTGATGAAAGGTATTAATCATTTCTGCTGATTTTGGGATGCAACTTAAAGCAAAAAGCCATGGTGTCAAAGTTGTACTTCCGCCAGATGACTGGATAAGAGAAACTAAGGATTCTCGCGATAAAGAAATCGCATCCCTAAAAGCAGAACTTCAGAAATCCCAGAATGCGCTACCTGATGTTCAACTATTATTTTTCACAGAGGATAATTTGGTACCCGTTCTCAAAATAGATAAGAATAAACTTTTGGAAGGTATCCTTACTGATGAAGATATTGAAGCAAAATTGGAACAAGAACATAAAGAAGTAAAGCCAATAGGAACCGTCAATACTATAAACACTGGATTTATATCCAAAAAAGAAATTAGGATTTATAATAGTGCAGTACGCGAATATATGGAGGAATATCGTAAGTATCTTAATGATGTTAAAGGAATTCAAGAGCTATGTTTAACAATGGAACTATCCCCTGTCTTGGACAATAAGGGAAATTCTCCCGCCGAGAACGTTGATATTTTTCTCCAATTTCCTAACGATTGGGTCGATTTTCCTAATGATATTGAACTATTGGAAGAATCAGAGCTTCTTGGATTTCCCGAAAAGCCTGCCAGACCCAACCTGCCAAAAACAGATATTGCATCGATCTGGGGTGGTATTCAAACTCTATCGGAGTTGAGGGCTATACCAACCATCTCACCCTATGCAGAAAGGAAGCCTGTTAATCAGATCGGCCCCGAAATCGATAAATCAAAGATGTCTGTACACTATTGGCTTGGAAATTTAAAGCATGGCATGGAAATAGAACTAAAACCCCTATATGTTTGGTATTCCTCAGTTAACGCAATAAATACATTTAAAATTAAATATTCGATTAATATTGGTAATTCCCCCGAAGTGAAAGAAGGGGAATTGGTGGTAGTAATCATAAGTGAAGAAACATCTGATCACTGACCCTTACTTAATCATTTTTGGTAAAGTTGGCTTATTAGTAATCACTAGCAACATCCTTAGCATTGGCTAGCCCTTTGATGTGGTTCATTGATCGTCACAACTGCACCGTTCTATTTCAGGTACTCGTCAGGATTCTCCTCGAACGCCTTCTTGCAGCCGGGCGCACAGAAGTAATAGGTTTCACCTTTGTACTCGGTCTTAAATCGCGCCGTCTTCTCGTCTACGGTCATTTTACAGACCGGATCTATTGCCATGTTTTTATTCACCTCCTATTAGTGGTTTTTCAACCCGCTTTGCTTTGCAGGTGGTATATAGCTCTTCAACATCAGAGAAAGCGTGACGACCGTTACGGAACTCAGTGCCATTGCAAGCCCCGCAAGTTCCGGCTTGAACGTGATGCCAAAAAAGGGGTAGAGTATGCCCGCAGCCATGGGAATGAGCGCCGTATTGTACGCGAACGCCCAGAAGATATTTTGTTTTATCCGTGACATCACTTTCTTACTGAGCTGCACCGCGGCAACGGCGTCCATCAAATCGTCTTTTACCAGGACGATCTCGCCGCTCTCGATCGCCACGTCCGTCCCACTGCCTATTGCGATACCGACATCCGCCTGCGCCAGTGCCGGGGCATCGTTGATGCCGTCGCCCACGAAGCCGACGACCTCGCCTCTCATTTGCAGTCGTTTCACCTCTTCCGCTTTATCCTGCGGCAACACTTCCGCTAACACCCGGTCGATGCCGATTTGCTCCGCGATCGCATGCGCCGTCCGTGCATTGTCGCCCGTGATCATGACGACGTTCAGCTTCATCGCTTTGAACGCCTTAATAGCCTCTTCTGTGCTTTCCTTGAGCGTATCCGCTACTGCGATGACGCCTACGATTTTGGTATCGCGCGCGATGAGGATGGCGGTCTTTCCCTCGTTCTCAAGCTGAACGACCTGCTCCCCCCTCGATTCCGGGTACGAATTACTGCGCTCTTCAAAGAGAATTCGATTCCCGATGAGCACCTCGTTTCCCTCAACGGTTGCGATTACACCTTTGCCGCTGAAGGTGTCGAAATTCGTGCTTCCCTTCAATTCAATGCCTTTTTCCGCTGCTCTTCGCACGATCGCCTCTGCAAGCGGATGCTGTGAATCCTTCTCGACGCTCGCTGCCAACGTCAGCAGTGCGCGATCCCCGATGCTGAATCCGATGATATCCGTCACCTCCGGCTTTCCCTTCGTCAACGTGCCTGTTTTGTCAAAGACGATCGTGGTCAGTTTCTCCGCGATTTCAAGCGCCTCGCCGTTCTTAATGAGCACGCCCAGTTCTGCACCCCTGCCAACGCCCACCGTTACCGCAGTCGGTGTGGCAAGCCCAAGTGCGCAGGGACACGCGATAACGAGCACCGAAATGAGGGCCGTGAGCGAAAAGAGGAGCGTATTGTCGATGATAAAATACCATACCGCAAAGGCGAGGAGCGCGATGCTTAAGACCGTTGGGATGAAATAGCTCACCGCCCTATCCGCAATGCGTTGCACCGGCGGTCGCGAGCCCTGCGCCTCTTCCACAAGCTGAATGATCTGCGAGAGGACGGTATCTTTCCCGATTTTGGTAGCGCGAAAGGTGAGCACGCTGTTCTTGTTCAGGGTGCCGCCCACAACACCAGCTCCTTTCTGCTTCAATGCGGGAATCGGCTCCCCGGTAATCATTGCTTCATCGACGTAGCTTTCACCGTCGATCACTTCACCATCCACGGGTATTTTTTCGCCCGGTTTAACGCGTATCAGGTCGTCTATCTGGACGTCTTCGATCAGTATTTCCAGCTCCTGATCATCACGGAGAACCGTTGCGGTCTTTGGTTGCAGCCCTATCAATCGCTTAATCGCCTCGGACGTCTTCCCTTTCGCCCGGGACTCCATGTACCGACCCACCATGAGAAATGCAGCGAGCATGAGCGCCGTTTCGTAAAAGAGAAATTCGCCCGTAAGTATAATGCCAAAGGTGCCCAGCAGGCTCGATCCAAACGCCACACCGATCCCCATCGAGTACATCACGTCCATGTTGAGGTTCTTATTCTTCAGCGCACGATAGGCCGCGCTGAATATCGGATGGCTGACGTACACAAAAGCAGGAGTTGAAACAACGAGCATGAAATACGCCATGGAAAACGGTAGAGTGACCGGGGCGTACATGAGAATCATGAGCGGAATACTGACGGCAAATCCAACAATAAACCGATTGCGTTTTTCTCGTAGATCCTTTTCCCGTGCTGCGGTTTCTAAATCTTCTGCCTCTTCACCCGCTACGCCGAGATACTGATAGCCCATATCTTCAACAGCCTTTTTCATATCGGCGATCGTTACTATCCGCTGATTATAGGTCACGTACGCCTTCTCCGCGCCGATATTGGCGGTCACACTGACGACGCCATCCAGGCTGCCGAGGGCGTTCTCAATGGTCTTCACGCACATCGCACAGGTCATGCTGCCGATCTTCAGCGTTGCCTTCTCGTGGATTACCTCGTAGCCCGCGCCGACTACTGCGTTCTCCAGGTCCACAAGGTTTACTTTCGTAGCGTCATAGTCCACCGTAGCCGTCTCGGTACCGAGATTCACCTGCGCATCAGCAACGCCCTCTTGGCCCAGCAGCGATTTTTCTATAGTCGTTGCGCAGGTTGCGCAGGTCATGCCGGCAATCTTGAATTCCGCCTTTTTTTTACTACGCTCTTCTGCCGCCATTTTTCTTGTACAATTACCGTTAGTTACGAGAACCGCTCGCACTATATGGATGAAGACTCGTGCCTCCCCTTCACGAGGCTATGCTATACTACAAGAATCGTTCGAACCGGTCCTTTTTCGCCTTGCAGATCGGACACACCCCGGGCGGGCCTTCTCGTGCGCATAAGTAGCCGCAAACACGGCAGCGCCACACGGGGAGCGAGAGCGTTGATAACGCAAGGGGTTCCTGCGCGATCTTCTTCCTCGCTTCAGGTGGTGGCCTCCGTTCCGGTATGGACCCTGCTTCTTCCTCGCCCTTAAAGACGCGCTCCGACACGTAGAGGCCGCAATAGCAGGCGCCGTACTCTTCTATATCCTGATCGCGATAATCGCAGGGACAGATGATATCCAGATCTTCCTCTCTTTCGCCTGATGCCAGCCTGCACGGGCAGGCCCAGTAGCCGTACCGCCCCTCGTTGGTGAGTAGCCCCCTGACCAGTTCTTTGGTGTGTTCAACATCAGGATTCAGATGGTAACCCGCCGCCTCAGCCTCGCTATCTAAACGTGCATAAAGCTTTTCTACCTTTTCATCCGTTATTTCAGTATCCATCATGTTCCTAAGACCTCCCGAATCTTCTTCTCCTGATAGCCCACGATGACCTTTTCATCATCAATGACGAGCGTGGGAAAAGACCGTAAGGAATTAAAACGGCTCACTTCTGCCATCACTTTCGCTTGCTCTTCGCCCTTCAATAAGTCAACATAGACGTAAGAGAAATCCACACCAAGCTCTGTGAGCAGTTTCTTCGTCTTTTTGCACCAGACACAGGTACTTAACGCGTAGAGTATTATCTTCCCTTTATTCTGCCCTTTGACGTGCACTTGAGACATAGGATCATCCCCCACTTAACTCAACAGTATAAAAAGAAGGTAAGCGAACTGGATAAATATGTGCCTTACTTTTAATCGACCACCGCATTCCTTCTTACCACCACGTTAGTCTGAGTGAGTTAAATGCCCAGTTTCTCGCGATTGGCTTCGATGTGGGACAGCATGGCATCAACGGCTTTGACTGGATCTGTTTCTACGTTGAGCCGGCCACCGGTCACCTGTTTACAATCTTGAGTTAAGAGTTTTACCAATTGTGGTGCTCCCGTGATCGTCGGTACCGGATTAACATAGGTGAATAGCCCTAATGCCAGAGCGAATACGGCATCAATGGTAGCTTTCTGTTCCATATATTCTGGTGCAGCGGCAACAACCGGAAGATCAGGAAGTGGTACGCCTCCTAGCGCATCTGAAATTGCAGCCAGCAGGTCCGCTAAACGTCCGGTATCCGTGCACGTGCCAAAGCTGAGGACTGGTGGTAAATTCAGATTCTCACAAAGCTCTTTCAGGCCAGTACCCGCCAGTTCTTTTGCCTCGGGACTACAGAGACCTGCAACCTGCATGGCGCCGTTGCCACAGCCCATCGAGAGCACTAGAATGTCGCGTTTAATCAGCTCTTTTGCTATACGGACGCTGTGTACATCCTGACCCGTATCTCTCAGCGTGGTGCACGAAACGAGACCGGCGATCCCTCGCAAGGCCCCGTCCTTGATAGCCTTTAAGAGCGGATCGAGTGTGCCGCCAAGAGCTTGTAGGATACTCTCCGTAGAGAAGCCTACCACGGCTTCTCGCATAGGTAAATGCGTAGCCGGCTCGGTAGAGGCTCTGCGGTCTTTGAAGTTATCGATCGCCATCTGCAGGAGTTGTGCCGCCTGCTCTTCAACCTTTTCCGGCTCGTAGTTGACTCGATCGCTTATGCCGTCAAAAGCAACCAGTTCACTCACAGGCACGAGTCGGAACTTGTATCGTTCGGCGTATAGCGGGTCAATGGGCATCGAGCAGTTCATATCCGCTACGAAGAGATCCACGCAGCCACTGGCCAGAATCGCCTCCTGCATGATCCAGTTTCCCGTAAAGCCGTAAAATGCGTCATCCATCTCCCAGCGTTGGATCATCTCCTGGCCTGTCTCAATGTTCGCAATGACCCGTAACCCTTTGGCGCCCACCGCTTTTGCTTTGTCCTGCCATTTCTGCTCTCTGGCCAGTTGAACCATCGCAAACCCGAGAAATGGTTCGTGGCCGTTCGGGAGTACATTGATATAATCTGGATCCAATACACCAAGGTCTACGTGCATCATATGCGGCTTGGGTATTCCGTAGAGGATATCCTGACAAAACTCGTTCACAATTTGACTTTGATATGCCATTGCCACCCCTAGCCGCATCGCCTTGAGGGCCAGGCTCGCGTAATAGCCGTCGACATTGGTGAGACACGAACTTGTGGCGAGCATCATTTCGCCATAGATTCCACCGGGGAAAATAGCCAGTTCTTTCCAACGGGCTTTGCGCTCCTGAGGAGCTAAAGTCTCTACGATCTGACTTGGCTCGTAGTACTTTCGGTTAAAATCTACTTCTACAAATTCACAGAGGCGTAGTGCAAGTTCATTTTTCGAACCCGACGTGTTGATCCCCAATCGTTCAGCAAAATCCTTCAACTTCTCGTACTCGCGAATTTTGAAGGGTGTTTGACCCTTTGCGGTAGCCCGAAGGGTCCTGATCGTCTGATCTGTATGGTAGTGGTACGTGGATGCACCCATGATGTTTCGCAGCAGCATCATGCGCATCGCCATGCCATCGGCCGTAATGCCGCAAACTCCCTTCTTATTCTGCAATGCGTCTGCTCGACACGGCCCATTTGAACAGAGGTCGCAGCGTGCCCCTGCCTGACAGAATGGGCATCGTCGATCAGGATCGCCACCCATGCCCTGCGCCTCATAGCGATCCCAGATATTGTCCATGCTATCCTCTTTTATCCGGAGGTACATCCTCCGAATCGAATCATAGTACGAAATTCTATTTTCCTCCATTTCAACCTCTCCCTCCTCGTATCTATCCTCTAAACTGATGTGCTACTGTTAGATCTTTGTATTATTCCAAAAACAAGTTTTCTAACCTCTGACTGACTGTGGAGCACAGAAATATTTCGTCAACCAGCCTTCGGATGGCATGGTAAAACTGACGAATGAGGGCATTAAATGGCTGGTAATCCGTGTGTGTTCGGGATTTTTTACCGTGAAAAACGCGGCGCGGGAAAGTACTTTAAGGATCAAATTCAATCTAATAAAGAGGAGGTGAAAAATTATGCCTGAGAAATTAGGAGAGCATTTTCAATCTGCGGATTGGAAGAAGGAGAAACACGTGCCGGTAATCGAATGTCCATCTGAGGTGAGGGCGGGAGAACTGTTCGAGGTAAAAGTGACCATTGGGAAGGAGATAGCCCACCCTAATACAACCGAGCATCATATCCGGTGGATACAGGTCTTTTTCCATCCGGATGGCGGGAAGTTCAGCTATCAGGTGGGACAGTTTGAGTTCTGCGCGCACGGTGAATCCACGGATGGCCCGAACACAGGACCGGTCTATACACATCACGAGGCCGCCTTCGCTCTGAAAATGTCCAAGCCGGGAACGCTCTACGCGCTGGCACTCTGCAACATCCATGGCTTGTGGGAAAGTGCGAAAGAGATAAAACTGCTCTAATGGCCTTCGGTGAAGGAAAGGGAGGGGATGGAGAGCGGGGAGTAAGCGTCCTCATGCTTTTTTTTATCGTATAGTGGGATGAGGTGAAATGTGGTTAAGAAGGATAAGTAACCGGAGGAGTGGTAAGTGAATCATGATCTTTCAACGGATTAAATCTCCAGGATTGGCACATCATTCGTATTTCATTGGCTCGGAAGACACAGCAGCGGTGATTGACCCGCGTCGCGATTGTGATGTTTATATAAAGCAAGCCCAGCAAGATGAAGTGACCATAAAGTACATCTTCGAGACGCATCGAAATGAGGACTATGTCATTGGTTCTGCTGAGCTATCATATCAGACGGGGGCTGAAATTTACCACGGACCCTGTTTGGAATGGAAATACGGGACCACGCTCCGTGACGGTGCTACTTTTCAGATCGGTAAGTTGCGACTTACGGTGCTCCACACACCCGGGCATACTGATGAGAGTATGTCGTATGTCTTAGCTGATCGTGAGGCAGGAGAGGAGCCGGTGATGGTCTTCACAGGTGACGCGCTCTTCATCGGTGACATGGGTAGAACAGACCTCTATGGGCCTGAAGAAGCTCCGAGGTTGGCCAGCGCCCTCTACGAGAGCATCTTTAACAAATTACTTTCGCTCGGCGACGGTGTTATCCTCTGTCCAGCCCACGGCGCAGGTTCTGTCTGTGGCAGTCATATCAGTGCGCGAGAAGAGAGCACGCTCGGTATCGAGCGATTGCAAAACCCCTTGCTTCACATGACAAACAAGGATGACTTCGTTACACGCAAGGTTCATGAATACCATGAAAGACCGCCCTATTTCAGACAGATGGAGAAGTATAATCTCGAAGGTGCACCACTACTTCGAGGGCTCCCGATTCCGCCACCTTTATCGCCTCGCGAATTTAAAGACGAGATGGAACGTGGAGCAGTGGTTGTTGATGCCCGAACCCCTCCCGCATTTGGCGGTGCACATATCAAGAGCGCTTACAGCATTTGGCTCGAGGGTATACCGGGATATGCTGGCTGGGTCTTGCCCTACGAAACCCCGCTTCTGCTTGTGCTCGAGTGCCGTGACCAATTAGAGACGGCAGTCCATTATCTTTTACGCCTGGGCTACGATAACATCATCGGGTATTTGAAGGGCGGTATAGCGGCATGGTATGACAGAGGTTTCACGGTCGAACAAATGGGGCTCTCGACGGTGCACGAACTCAAATATCGGCTTGACCGTCATGAAGACGTCCTGGTTCTCGATGTGCGCGATAACACTGAGTGGAAAGCAGGGCATATCGAGGGTGCTCACCATATTTTTGTCGGGCATCTCCAGAATCGATTAGCTGAGATACCGCGCGATCGTCCTATAACAGTTCTCTGCAGCATCGGTCATCGTGCGAGTCTTGCCCCGAGTATTCTACTTCGTGCGGGCTTTTCCAATGTATGCTGCGATGTGCTGGGCAGTATGCGAGCCTGGAACGCTAACCAATTCCCGGCGATTCAGGAATAGCGATATCGTCCATTCATCTTACGGTTTTTTTACCACCCTAATAGCACGAGAACATAGACAATCCCCACGAGAATTCCAACCCTCATTAAGCAGCGAGACAAACATGACCAGTGTTCCGAGACGCGGACTGAAAATACCAAGCCGACCAACGAGATTAAGACAGGCCAAGCCGAGCGCCTTCTGCAACTGCCTCGACCATACGATGGATATGGCCATACAGAGAATAGTAGACAACTAAAACCTTCACAGGTACAACCTCCTTTTTCAGGCGTACATCACTATAATTCGTCAGTACACAAAAATTTATGCTCCCACATGATAATACTAACTCAGAGGATAGTAGGGAGAATGGGGGAGGAACGCCATGAAATCCAGGAAAAATGATACAAAGGCTCCAATAACGTTTATCGACTCATTTTTAAGGACACTCAGAACTTTTGGAGCTGCACTCCCGGCAGTGCTCGGTGTTATTTTACTGCTGGGTCTTTTTCGCGTATTCGTCACAACCGAGCTGATTTCGGCAGTATTCAGTGGCGAAGTGTTTCGCGATACGGTGATCGGGGCGCTCTTTGGTAGTATCTCTGCGGGAAATGCGATAGCCAGTTACATAATCGGTGGGGAACTTCTCAAAGAAGGGGTGAGCCTCTTCGCCATTGCCGCATTCATCGTGGCGTGGGTTACTGTGGGCGTTGTTCAATTCCCCGCTGAAGCTGCGATTCTTGGCAGACGATTCGCTGCGGCTCGTAATATACTCGCTTTCTTGCTCGCCCTAGTGGTTTCAATCGCTACGGTTACGACCGTAGAGGTGATCTTATGACCGAAAAGCGTAGCGGGAAAAAAGAGAGGTGCTACGGGCGTTACTTCTTAGGTGCGGTTATCCTTTTCTACATCGTTTTGTTTTTGGTCACGCCGGAAGGCATCCAGAAAGCGCTAAGAATAAGTGCTGAAGTGTTTTTACAGCTCGTTCCCGTACTGGTTCTCATTATCGTCGTTATGGGGCTTCTGAATTATTTTCTCAATCCAAAAACGGTTTCAAAGTACGTTGGGCAGGGATCGGGGAGCAAAGGCTGGCTTTTAGCCATATCCACTGGAATGCTGAGTCATGGTCCTATCTATATCTGGTACCCATTATTAAAGGAGCTTCGGGATCAGGGCATGCGAAGCGGGTTGGTCGCCGCTTTTCTTTATAATAGGGCGATAAAAATGCCGCATCTGCCGTTGATGGTCTATTACTTCGGGACAGTGTTCGTGGTCGTGCTGCTCATGTATATGGTAATTGCGTCCCTTGTCATAGGAAAACTGATTGAGATGATAGAAAAATAAGTTTTAATTCATATACTAAGTTAATAGTAGTGGCTGCAAGTCATGCGAAAAGAATCGGTCGATTCGACCGCAAAAAAACGCCGCGCTTTGTGCGGTATCTGCTCTGCGGGCTGTGGTGTTGTGGTAACGTATGACGAAGAGGGCAGAATTACCAAGGTGGAGCCTGACGAGAGCTCGGAACCCGGCATTATTTGCAAACTGGGGGAACATTCTCCGGAAATTGTCTATTCGAAAGATCGTGTTTTGTATCCTCTGCGGCGTGTGGGCGAGAAAGGCACGTTTGAGTTTGAACGAATTTCATGGGATGAGGCGTACGATATTATTGTCACTAAACTGACCGAGATCAAGACGCAGTACGGCCCTGAAGCGACTGCGATCTATACGGGCTCCGGGAGTTTTGAACTGTCGCTGTGCGACGTGTACCAACCGAAAGATGTTGTCGTTTCTTCTGCCTCAAGTGTGCTGTTCCCCTTTGGCTCCCCAAATACGATGGGTGTCGGGGCGTTGTGCTACGTTTCATTTGCCATGGTCGCGCCGCATGTCACGATGGGCGGGATGTTCATTACTATGTTCTCGGATTTCGAGAATAGCGATCTCATCGTAGTTTGGGGCACGAATCCCGCGACCGATTTCCCACCACTTACGCTCCAAAAGATTAGGGAGGCGCATCAACGGGGTGCTGAGGTGGTCGTTATTGACCCACGTCGTACGAAGACCGTCGATCTCACCGATGCCTAATGGGTCCCTATACGTCCCGGAACAGACGGCGCTTGCGCTGGGCCTGTGTAACGTATTGATAGAAGAGGAACTCTATGACGAAGCATTTGTTCACGACTGGACACGAGGTTTTAAAAAGTTCAACCAATACGTACAGCATTTCAGGCCGGAAGTTGTCGAGCGGATTACGGGCGTTCCGGCTGATACCGTCGTCTCGCTGGCGAGGCAAATAGCCAACGCCGAAGGTGCTGCACCGGCGATGTACAGCGGTCTGGAATACTGTGACAGCGGCGTGCAGGCGATTCGGGCAACGATGGTGCTCTGGGCGCTTGCCGGGCAACTGGACGTCCCCGGTGGGCGCTGCTTCACCATGAATGAGAACCTATTCCCAATCAACCGATCGGAGTATATCGCGAATCCTGATTTGAAGAATGCAATTGGCAAAGATCGCTTTCCGGTTTACACCGCGTATCGAAAAGAGGGTCACGCTATCGCACTCCCCGATTCTGTTCTGAAAGGAAAACCGTACAAGATTCGGTAATGTCCCACAAACCATGACCTTTATAAGTACCCAATCTAATAACTTATTCCATGGCTGGAGCAACTTCAAATGACCAGATATGTTTGAATCGGGATTGCCCGGACTACCGAAAGAGGAACA
>JAFGHB010000077.1 GCA_016930255.1 Methanomicrobia archaeon
CGTTTATCTCCACGTTCACATTCTTCAGAACCGCTTTGCCATCAAACACCTTAGACACGTCGATTAGTTTTATGAATGGCTCATTTTTCTTACCCATTTTCATACCCCCTCATCATTCGTATACTATTATCCCTTTTAGAAGCACCACATAATCTTAGCTTCTAATACAATATAAAAAGGGGCGTTTTGTAATTACCTGTGAGCTTCTCTTCCTTTGCTTTTAAAACGCCCTAAAGCTGCCTTTTCTTCTTTAATATGAGTATATCAGGCCTTGGCGGCGCTTTAGAGCCCGCAAACTCTTTTTTGCAGCGCTCGCATAATTCACGCGTCGTGAATACCACCACCTCTTCACTGCCCGGTAACTTCCGCGCATAAATGATCTCGGGCTTGACGCCTACTGACACGCTTATCTCCTCCAACAGCGCATTTATCTTCTCCATAAATACCTCGACTGCATCGACCTGCAAACCCCGTAAATCCGCCGCAAACCCAATACAGCCGCACGCCATTCCGAACACCTTCGCCTCCGGCACGAAAACGTTGCCCACCAGTTTCCTCAGCTCGCCTTCAAGCCTTTTCCTACCTTCTACTATCTCTTCTTTCACTTTAGTACCCTCAACACTTTCCCTGTTAGTTCATCACAATATCTGCATTCATCACATATCTTTTTGCATGTTTTCCACTGCTTTATGCTCCCGTTCAGGAGCTCGTTATCCACATGGAACGTGTATCTGAGTTCGGATGGACAATCAATGAGGTCAAGCAGGTTCCCCGTGAACGACCGCCGGGCATAAGCTTCCATGCAATGTATGATCCAATTCACAGCGTTCGCCCGCCCGGTGATCTTGAAGTTGTCAATGCCAAGCGCTTCGTACTCCTTCAGGTCCTCCGGTCTTATCCACGGCGACCGTATAATCTGCGCGGGATCCCGCACCCTGATGGAGATGCACTTGTCGAAATAGTAGTCGCTGAAGATGTTCGTGGATTGCGATTTCATAAGCGCCGAGCGATTGGCCGTGATATGCGAGAAGAGATTGAAATGCGCGTGCCGAAAGGGGCATTTGTAAAGACAGCCTTCATTCACTAGTATCTTGAGGTCGCAGCGAACCGCCTTCGTGATCGCTTCCAGGATCGGGAAGTTCCGGTTGATGTTCGTGTCCAGTGCGATGGTATCGGCACCAAGCGCTTCGAAGAATTCCGCTCGCTGCGGCGAATCCACATGCGCGATGCAGGAAACGACCGTCTCCATCGGGAGATCTCGTAACAGCTCGACGAAATACGGCTCTGCGACCGTGACGCCGTCAACTCCTGCCCTGTTCAGCTCCTCGAAGTAGCTCGTAAACAGCCTATAGCCCTCAAGCGTCAGGTGGTAGCCGCCCAAACAGGATGGATTAACCACGATATTCATCTTCACATCGTGCTGATGCGCGTAGTCCGTCTGTTCCTTTATATCCGCAATACGCGCGGAATGCAACGTTGCTCGGCCGCTGCCCATTACTTCCGGCGAGCCCGCCATATAAACCTCCTTTACCTCGTCCAGACCCTTCGTTTCCTTCGCTTCTAGTATCTCCTGCAACGCGGCGAAATGCCCCGGATGCGGAACGATGAATCTCATTTTATATACGTCACCGCCTCCTTCGTGAGTCGATCGCAATAGCCACATTCGTTACAAACCTTCTTACAATGCGCCCATTGCTCTATGCAGCCCTCAAACTTCTCATTGGATATATAGCACAGATCCCGGAGCATCTGCGGGCAATCCAGGATATCGAGCACGTTACCCTCAAACGACCGCTGGGCGTAGTACCGCATACAATCTATTATCCAGTTCACCAATTTCGTCCGCCCGGAGAGTTTGAAGTCCGTTATGCCTATTGCCTCGTAGGCTTTGAGATCCTCAGGCCTGATCCAGCCCGACTTTATTATCTGCGTGGGGTCTCGGAGCCGAATGGATATGCACCTATCAAAGTAGTAGTCAGGCGCGAAGAGCGGCGTGCGTGGCTGATTCAAACTGCTGAGATGCGAGGAGAGATTGTAATGCGAATACCGGAACGGGCAGCGATACATACAGCCCTCGTTCACTATCAGCCGCACACCACAGTCAACCGTCTTTACTATCCCCTCCAGGAGATCAAAATGTCGGTTGATGTTCGTGTCCACCGTGATCATATCAGCGCCGAGCTCGTCGAAGAATTTTGCTCGCTGTGGCGATTCCACGTAGGATAAGACGGACACGACGGTCTGCATCGGGAATTCACGCAGTAGCTCTACGAGGTACGGCTCGGCCACCGTAACAGCATCAACGCCTGCCTTGTTCAGCTCTCCAAAATACCACGAGAACATCTTATAGCCCTCGAACGTGAGATGATGCCCGCCCGTGCATGTGGAATTCATCGTGATATTCATCTTTATGTCGTGCTGATGCGCGTATTCGGTCTGCTCCCGGATCTCGTCGAGCAGCGGCGCATGCAGCACACCCCGGCCACTCCCCATCACGTCCGGCGAGCCACCCATGAACACCTCGTCCACTTCATCAAAGCCCCCGGCCTCTTTGGCCTCAATGAGCTCCTTCAACGCTTGGAAATGTCCTGGATGAGGAATGATTAATCGCGCCATGTACTTTATCTTCCTATAACTATAACGCACAGTCATTAAAAAATCCGGTGGTTTTTCTGTAGGTTCGTAGCCCCGAAAAACTAAACGTCACTACACGAAAAAAAGAAAAAAAGGGAAAAAGTGGGGATAAAAAATACTCCCCAACTAACTACTTGTTTAGGCCGTCATCTGTAGGATGGGATGCGGTTCTACTGCCTCGATATCGTGTTCTGCTTTAGCCGCCTCTGAAATGATCATATCCGTCATGCCAACCAGCGGGAACGCCTTCGTTGCATTCTCGATTGGTCCATAAAGCACGAAATCATGACCTGCAACGATGGGCAGGACGTTTGAGGCGATATCGCAGATCTTGAACACGTCTTGGCCAAGTCCTTCCCAGCCACTCGGTCCTTTGGTTGCATGCGCCTTTCGGAACTCCTTCAGCCAGGTCCACGCAGACGGTGCATTGTGGATACCTAACCCTACGGGGAGACCGAATTTCGATTTGACGGCAAAGCCTGCTGCAACGGACATTCCGGCTCCTGCGCCAATGGGCAGCGTTGCGGCATCAACCAGTGGTTTCGTTATGCCCAGATCCCGCGCCAGAGAGACCAAGCCTTTCTCAAAAGTGCCAGGATTCTCCAGCAGATCGATCTTCCCTGCGACTGAGGAATCTTTCGGATTGAACGCCAGCACAATCGATGCTTCTATGCTGGAATTCTTGATCGCTGCTAACTCCTCTTCCGTGCACGAAATGTTTATTGAGTTGTAGATCGCTTTTCCTGTCAGCCCCACTTCATCCGCGTACTTGAGCCCTGCCGTTTTCGTCTCAGCCACCGTCGAGTCGATCAGGAAAGGAACATCGCTTACTTCTGTACAGAATGCGATCTCTTTCTCCATTGCCTCGGGCGATTCCGAGAATATCTGCATCACGCAGGGATTGCCGGTCAACTCCGAGAATTCCTCCTGCTTCTTTAAAACGTCTTCCGCGGCTTTCTTGTCGAAGATACCCTTATCCGCGTCTTCAACCAGATAATGCTTCGCGTAGAATATCGTGCCACAGAGAACAGTTGCTTGCTGTCCTGGCTGGCCGCCTATCTTCATTCCCGCTATATCAAATACTTTCTGTTCCTTATCAAACAAAAACATCTTTTCTATCCTCCTTTTTTGTGTGCTATATCATGAAGAACACATATGCCACTATTCCGAAGAGTGCGCCGTATAACAGGCCTATTAAAAAGCCCATCTTCTCGCCTTGCCGCTGCCACAGTTCTCCTGCAACAAATTCCACTCGATTATCCATGTCATTAACCCGCTCGATCAATTTCGCATACTCCTCTGGTGACGAGGCGGCAACGGGAATCGCTAACCCCTTCATTTCCTCCTCGAGCTTCTCCAGAACTTCAGCTTCTACTTCCTTCTCTATTTCCTCTTCCAGCTCTTTCTCGTGTTCTACCTCTTCTCCCATTTTTTGTTTCTCCTTTTTCTCCTATATCAACAGTTTTAGCCCGAGGGAAAGGAAACTCAGGAAAAGCCCGATTGCCATCCCTTTCACAAATCCTACCCAGAGTCCCGCTGCGAACCGGTTATCACGACCGATCATCGTGATAAAGTGTCTGAGATCTTCTATTCGTGCAATTAACACCGCCGATTCCGGTGTGTTTTGAACAACTTTCGGTGGCGCCATTTAGATCACCCCCAAAATGAGTGGTAGTAAGAAGATAAACGTACTTGCCAGTCCTGCTATGAGTCCGAAAAGAGCGTTCTTCGATAGCCCTGAGGTTAACTTTTGGTCTCTCGCAATTAACTGTGTCTTGTAGGTTATTTGGCTCGTGGCACGATTTATTACACCCATAGATGGCATTGCAGGCCGGCCTAATGGCCTCTCTACCACGCCCCCCGCCGCTTCTTCCTCGCCGCCCAGCTTCACGATCATCGCGTCTTCTGGATACGCGCCCGGATCTTTCCCTTGAAGCTCTTTGACTTTCGCATTGATCTGGCCATAGTCCTCGACACCCATCATGTCAATGACTTCCACGATCTGGTCTCGCCATCGCGCAACCGCGGCATCGGGTAAATTCTCGATGAAGGGTATTGCTCCTTTGGTTCCTATTACCTTGTGCGTCACCGGATCGATTCCATTCTTGTGCAGTGCCATCATCGTTTCACCACTCAAATGCCCGGGAACCTCCGCACCGGCCATGATCATGAAGCGTATGTTGGGGTTCGAGATGACGTTTGCCATGATCTTCTCTGCTCCGATGTTCTCCGTTTTATCAGGCCCCTGTATGGCGACACCCTTTAAGTGCTCGATGTGGAAATACGACCCATTCGAGGATATTGCCACGCAGCTATTCGGATCGCCAACCTCGTAGTCGCCGGTGATAAACGGCCAGCCCTCAGGAGCTTCTTTCTTCTCTGCCATCTTCACGCACCTCCTAGTGCTAGGAATATCACCGCTACTGCGAGGAGAGCCATGGTCACGCCGACCATGAAGAACGTCGTAAACCCTGCTTTACTCAGCATTCCCTCTCTGTTCGGTTGTGCCATGTTGAAACTGCTTGTTGGATCAAGGGTTTTGAACAGGTCATCCACTGCAGACTCAAGAACCTCTATTTGCTCCTCGATTGGCGAGAGCCCCACTTTATAAAAGCCAGCTCGTGCCTCGCCTACCTTAAGCGTCTCTGGATCCAAAACAATCCCATACTTCTCATTGATTGTTATCATCTTTTTTATCCACCTATCCTAATGTCTTGATCAATCCTGTTCCCACTGTCTCCCAACACTCGTCCATGCATGCCTTGATGAATTTCCTGAAGAACACGAACCATACGATCGCGCCAAAGACTATCAACGATAGCCCGTCCCAGGCGCCCCAGGGAGAAGTGCCGAGTACGAGCATTGCAAAGCCCAGTATGATGCATAACAAGCCTGAAATCTCTATTGACACCATCCTCGTTCTCTCTCTTCGTTCATCGGGTCCGAGACATGCGTTGTACGGATGGAACATCGCCATGGCCGTGAAGATGAACATAAAGGCTATGACTCCGGTTTCCATTACCATGTCTACCACTGATTGAAACGCAAGCGTGCCCGTCACGATAGAGAATTGGAGTAACATCGCTAGTGTCCCTGCCATGCCTAATTCCATCATCGCTCGCTCTAACCGTGGAATCTTCATCGCTATGTACTTCTCATTGTTCGAAAAGTAGCCGGATACAAGGCCAAGAACGGCCATAAAGAGGGCTCCCACTAACACTGCGGGATAGATACCGAGTGCAGGCATAGCACCGTATTCTACGACTGCTAGTCCCATCAACGCTCCGATGACACCATAGCCGGTACCTAACACGCCTATGGAGGGAACACCCGTACCTAATCCGTACTTAGACGTCTTCCGGACTGAATCCATCCCCCAGAGTAAGGCTAAAAGCAACCCCACTCCTTTTATCACTGCTGGCAAGCCCGTGAATATCGTTATGATCGCTGCTGGTATGCCTGCGATAAGTGCCATCTCCGTCTCATCATACGGGAATTTAAACGACAAGCCCTTCTTCGGCGCTTCTGCTTCTCCTTCCTCTTCTTCTACTGCTGGTGTTACTGTCATTTATATCACTCCTAATCCCAGTGCTGCGAGCACAACCACTATTCCGGCAAGCAGGGAGATAGCAAACGATGCGATCATCGATTTTGGCAGTCGCTTGAACTTCGGGTCATGGAATCCCTCGATGGTACCGCGTATGTTATATGCTGCGAGAATGGCGTTGGCGACGAAGATTGAGAATGACGCAACCGCTGCCGTGCCTGCGGTGAAGTGCGCGTAGTTCAGTAGCGCAAAGTACATGAGTGCACCGCCGAAACCTCCGACGAATCCCCCAATAGTACCAGAGACAAAGACCACATTGGGCACACCATGTCCGTCAGTCTGCGGTGTCTTGTACTCTGCCTGTGGCTCCTTGGTTATCGGATCCACGTCCACTCTGCCCGATATCGGGAGAACCCCACAGCCAAAGGCATACAGGATATTCGCCATGAACATGACCACATCGAGCATGATCGTCGCGCCAATTGCACCGGACAGCGCTACGAGAAGAATATTGTTGGTAAACGTAGCCACGGTCGCCGCTGTGAATAATCCGGTCAGTACCGCTCCGAGCATAATCTGGACAGTCCCTGTTGCGATTCCTGTTGCCGTTCCCATTGCCGCTGGTGCGCCGCCCACTGGTAAGAGGTGCGCGCCTAAACTTGCAAGTAACCCGCCTATCACTACATATCCTATGATCAAAATCATTACTGGGTCCATTTTATCACACTCCTACAAACGGTCCACATTTCTTCCTCACCCATTTCACGAACACCAAGTTTCCCACTACGAACGCTGCTACTATAAGGAGCCCCATGACGATGCCCCCTATCGCTGCCGCATCACCACTCGCCGTAAAGACGGGTAAGTCTGGCAAAAATCCGCCAAGCAGCATCCCAACCAGAGTTCTCCAGTTCTCGAACAGAATGATCAGTCCGAACGTCATTCCCGTACATGGTCCGCCGAATTTCGCGCAGAACCCTGCAATGTCCTTCTGTGTCCGTATACCGCAGTCTGCGTATCTCGTGATCTTCCCGTGGTAAACGACCCGCTTCCCTTCGCCAAATGGTCTGTCCTGAAACTCTCGCTCCGTTCCATAATGCACATCACCAGTTGAGGATCCGATTGAACCCACGGTAATCCCCCAGATAAACCCTAACAGAGGGAGGGCGAACGGATGGTTCAATTGTGGATTCCCTGACAGAGTCCCAATGTTGCTCTGAATGTAGGCGATGCTGGTAATACAGAACGTCGTCATAAAGCCGTGCGTTGCAATCGGTAGGAGATGCCCGTATAACACATCGAGATAGATCGGCTGTTCGAATCGTTTCTGTGCCGAAACCCTGCCGCAATGCGCAGTCGTCGAAAAGATCATGTGAATCAGTGCGGCCACACCGACACCTACTGGTATCGCCACTACTGCTGCTTTCCATGTTGCGCCAGGAACGAGAGGTTCAAGCCTGACCAAAAGCATCCATACTACCGTCCCTGCGACCACACAATACATCGCATTGGATAACGGCTCACCAGATATTGCTTTGTTAAAGAACCGGTTTACCTGTCCCACTTGCGCCGCTAGTTGCACTTGCGAGTTCGGATTGCTCTGAGATCCTATATCTGACTCTATGTCCTCGAACGTACATGCTATGAACGCTAAGAACGCTATCACTAACATCCATGCAAAAAGCAATACTACTTGTAGCATGAACGTGATGTAGATGGGGGCACCATATAAAGCTTTCTATTTTTCGCTCCAGTCAGAAAGTATTATGGTAAGGAAGGGCGTACTAAAGTAGCTTCCGATTCGAGTTTGATATATAACCTAACTAGGTAACACAACACCGTGTTGCAGGTGTGGATGCACACCCCGGGTCATTACGGTATCATAGATAGAAGGCTCCATCTGACTATCACAAACAAACAAGCCCCTGCGAGGTTGTTCTCTGTCTGGCCACCACACGAACAAAAACCAAAAGATTTATTATAGTAAAATGACGCTTTTCATACTTGAAGCAGGTAGGTACGCGAACGTAGGGGAACGAGCGATAATGGGCTTTTTTTCACGGAGGCATAAGCCAAAATTACTGGAAACTGAACAGATCAGTTATTCGGACTTGTATTTTCAATTACACCTCTCGCGCGGCGATCTCTCGATAAAACCGCTTTTTATTGTGGCCAGCGTTGAACTCGGAAACAGCACGACGAAGGCCATCTTGACCGCGACGGATCTGAAAAGTGGACGGACGTATATCCTTAACAAGGCGGTACGGATGACCAGAGACGCTCTTTCTCCCCAAGCGGCTTTCTGCCACACGATAAGTAAGGTTGAGCTCTCCGAGGCTTCTATTGCGAACCTGGTGAAAGAGACGTTGCTGGAATGCGCACGGTCTGCAGGGATAACCGTGCCCGATTTGCATTTCGTCGTACGTTCTACCGGCGTTACTGCGTGTTTCTCCAAGATCGCCGAGGTAGAGGGCGTAATAAAAGCCCTGGCACAAGGCTGCATACTCGCTGGTGTGCCGCCCCGTAAGATGATCTCACCGATGGGTTTAGAGAACATTCCATCGGAGTTACGGCCTTTTTCACGGATGGAAAAAACGTACTTCGACGGCGCGGTGACCGGAAACATCCCACCAGGGGGAGAGTCCGTGGTGGGAAATGAGATGGAGGGCGAGCTGGTGATGGCAGGGCTTAAAGAAGCGGCGAAATGGTTGGATGTTGATTATCGTAACCCCGTTATATCTTTGGACTTCGGCACAACACTCGCAGGCAGAATAACCGATGACGAGTTGCCGTACGCGCGCGTTATCGGGAGTTACTGTGGTTTGGCCGGCGCTATCCCCGACGCCGTGATATCAAAGGTGGTGAATGTTGCGTATCCTTCGGTACTCGATTTGACCAAAACCGGCATACAGGGGATGCGCGTGAAAAAGGAGACTGTGATAGGTTACGTCGAGGAGATCTTGAAGCAGGTGTGGATAGGTACGGTGCCGCGTGGGCGCACGCGCGTAGGAGGCGTGCCGGTCAATGTCGATGCCGCAGAACGGAACAAGGTGGTTTTAATTGGCGTAGACGCCGGCGAAAACCTCTCAAATCTGCCTCAAATCGCTGATATCGGTGAGGCACTGATGAAAGAGGAAGGTAAAGCGTATCTCATACCGGTAATAGACGAGGTGTCCGCCAGTATACAGGAACGCCTGGTGCGTATAGCGAAGGAAGAAGGGCTGCTTTTGGATAACACGAAGATCGGCGTGACCGGTCGAGCGGCGATAACCGGGAAGAAGCCCGAGATCGTGTTGGAGAAATTGAGCGGCCTTTTTGGACGAAATATGGATAAAGAGGTTATCTTTGCCGATGATGCACTGGCAAGAGGCGCCGCAGTCCTTGGTAAGTGCATGCATCAGTTTGGGACGGCAGGAAATCCTATAGGCGGCGTTCAAGGTCGTGGCTGTTTGTACGGTCAGCGGATTAAACTGCAGAAAAAATAACAATCATAATATAATTTGTCTGTTAGATTGTATTATTGTAGAGAAGGGAATAACCGATATAGATAGGGGCGCTGATATGGAGGTAAAGGTAGAAGGGGGGGATGATTTTGCAAACACAACCTTCGCGAAGATCAGTCAGGCGACATTCCGTGATTTGGGCGTGCGAGCCAGTATAGATAATATCTATATCTACATCGACCCGACGGCACACTTCTTTGTCATCTCGGTTAAGATAGGACGGGTGGCCAGTCCCGTTACGGTACGTGATATGACACAGCGAGAACCTGACCGGTTAAAGATAACGGATGAGCGCTATGCTCCGAATTTGCTATCCGTATTGTGGGATACCTATGGCGCGCGAATAAAGCAAGTGAGTAGATTAGAGATAGAGTTTGAGTTGGATGAGAAGGAACGAGTGGCAATGATGGATTTGCTCGTCTATGATCCGAAAGATGATTTGATAACGCGGATATTAGATGGGATAGACCGGATATTACCCGAGGGTGCACGGGTGCGGTGTCCCATTCCGTTACCTGATAGAGTTACTCTTCTCGCCTCCGAGGATCCTATAGGGCCTGAGTGGGAGGCGAAAGCGGAAGAGATAGTACGTAAAGGGAGTACCGATTGATCTATGTATGAAATAATGATGTTTGAAGGAGGCGTGTACAAGTTCAACGAGCTGAAAGAGCTGGTGGAGGATATCGGTGGGTTTATACTGCAAGAATCGGTAATGCAGACCGAGACAATGCTTCATTTAGCTTTCCCTGAGGAGGAAGAGCGAATAATCAGGGATAAGATAAAAGACCTTGGAGGAAAGTTTCGAAAACTCCCTCTCGGTGGGTCTGAAATAATTATCGTCGCTCCTTCTCTGGGCAAACACCACGCGGTGGATCCTATTTGTGATATCTCGGAATACCTGCGACGAAAAGGAGCGATAACCAACATGATGGGCTTGGCGCGCGGTGTGGGTAAGAGGATAGCACAGATGACCGTCGAGGAGAGAGAGGTTCTAGAGGAGTTCGATGCTGCAGTCTTTGTTTTTGGTAATATAAAGGAGTGTATAGAGGAGAAGTCGGGATTGTGCGAGTCGCTTGATGTGCCTCACATTATAGTTGGAGGACCTCAGGGTCTTGCGCTAGAGCATTACGTAGCGGGGGTAGGAAGAAGGACTGATAGAATGCGACGAACACATGAAATTGATACGTTAGAACGAGTGGCTGCCGAGGTGGAGGAGGTTATAGAAGAGAGAAGGCTAGAGATTGAGGAAGACCCGTTAGCCGCATCGCCATTGTTTATAAAAGAGATGATCGAGATGGTTATACCGCAAAAGGCCGGGGAGGAGTTCTCACTTATTATTCAGATTGATGGTCTGCGTTTGAATATCGAAGAGGAGGATGTACCGATGATTAAGGACGTTTCGGTAGGTAAGAAGAAGCTCTCTGAGATTTGCGAGTTGGAGAAATCACGGTATAAGGGCTATCTACTAAAGATAAAGACCGAAGCAGAAGTGGGGAGTATTTATTGAAGATCAGAGACCCCCCTCCGTTTCCACTGGAGGCGATATTCTTGTATCCTCAGGGAATTGTCGCCATGAACTTGTCCATATCGGTGTACACTATGTTCCCTACAATAATAACATCAGCATAGCGCTTCATTTCGGATGCCGTTGCCTGTGAGTCAATCCCACCACCGTAAAATAACGACGCATCGCTGAGCGAGTCGCTGAGAGCCTGTACTAAGTGCGGGTCGCCGTAGGCCCCGCTGTATTCCAAATAGATTATGGGCAGCCCGAGATATCGCTCTGCATAGCGTGCGTACGCTATAACTTCATCCACAATGAGGTCTGTCTTTGATTTCGTTAATTTGGCTACAGCTGATTCGGGATTCATCACGATGTACGCTTCCGGGATAACTTTTTCCCAGTTTATCGAATGTTTCAGGATCCAATCTTTATGTTTGCCCACAATCCAGCTCAAATCGCCCGTATTGAGAACCAACGGCACGAAGATGTAATCCACATCGTCATCGATAACGGCATCCGGGGTTACGGGCTCCAAAATCTTCGGAATATCGTAATCCTCCAGATGTGTTATGAGCCTCGAGACATTTTTATCGGTGATGTTCTGCGTGCCTGATACCATGAGAGCATCCGTGCCGCTTTCCACGATGGTCTCTAAATCTTTAGGTGATATGTATTTGTCGGGATCCAGCTTCGTTATATGCTGCCAGTTCTTCCACGGTCGCGCTTTTTCATTCATCGTATTGGGCGTCGTCTGATCTGTTTATCTTACTCTTTAGCGCGAACCGTTTATAAAATTTGAGCGGATAACTTATAGTTGTGCGTAGTTTTTCTATCAGCGCTAAAGGTTTCTAAGGTGTTTTACCGCTAAAAGCGTCGCTACAAAAAGGATAAGGACAATCTAAAAACGAGTCCTATAACGTAACCTAAAAAGACGTTACCTCATCTTGTACAATAACTCGTTTATTTTAGCGCCGTGGTACCCCAGCTCTCCGCCTTCCTTAACGCTTCGTTTTATGCCTTTATGTCCCTTTCTCGGTGGGTGAAGCCTGAACACCGGTTTGATTTTGTACGCCATCAAATCCTTCATCTTTACCTTCCCGTCAAGTAGCGCCGTAACGATATCTTTTGTGGTTTTAAAGGAAGTGTGTTCTTTCAGGTACTCGTCCGTCAGTCTCTTACCTCCTTCCAACCGTCCTCGATCAGTGAATAAAGCCTCAAGCGTTTCCTCTGATATTTCACCCCATGCTACGTAATCCTTTACTTTCTGTATCATACCCCTGTTATAATCGTTTTCCTCAGCAATGACGCAATGATTAACACGGTGTAATCGAAGCAGCCCTAAGGTATAGTTTATATCTGGCCTAACGTCAACACTTCCTCTAAGCCTTATGATCGCGTACATCGTCTCTTATCTCTCCACCGTTTTCACTAATGAGGTGCTTCTCAAAGCGTCGAACGTTGCGTAAGCCTGGTTGAACGTCGTCCTCGTTTGTCCTTTTGAAAATGCCCACACATCCTGCACACCGGAGAACTCCAAAACACGTTTAGGGATATCTCCAGCAGCGAGGCCAATACCCTTAGGTGCGGGCTTTAACGTCATCTTCACACTTCCCGCTTTCCCTACGACCTTAAAAGGAATCGAATGGTTCTCACCGCAGTTGCATTCCCACGATCCACAGCCGCGCTTGATATTGATAATATGTAATTTCGCATCTCGTACCGCCTTCTCGATACCGCTGCGAACCAACGCATCCTTACCGAGACCTATGCCGAGATACCCGTCTTTGTTCCCTACAATAACGCAAACTCTGAATTTCACCCGTCTCCCTGAATCAGTCATTCGCTGAACAAGGTTAATATCCAGAACCTCCTCGCTCAGTTCAGGAAGCAGAGTATCAACAACTTGATACTCTTTTAAGGGATACCTAGAGTGAATCGCCTCTTCAAGCGTTTTTATCTCTCCACTTTGCACGAGTTGCCCCAATCTTGTTACAGGCTTCCACTCCCCTAAGATCCTTTCCTTCTCCCGCCCTTTGTCTCTATCCTTCATTCCGTAGTAGACTCCTTCTCAATACCCTTCATCTCATCATGTAATATCTTCTCTTTTACCGCTTGATTCATAGCAACGGCATCAGGCTTCTGTAAGTAAGATGCAATAAGACTCCCAGATATGCGCTCCTCGTTCGGGAAGACACCCGGATCGTGAGGGATAGCCAATCCCCCATCAAGCGCGCCTTTTAACGCAGCATAAACGTTAGAGCCGTGGACAGGAGTAACCAAACCTATATCAAGGATGCCTTCAGCGAACCCTGCGTCTAACGCTCGCTTACCAAATAACAGGCCAGTAAGATACGCAGCAGGACTGCTACCTTTGCCGCCCACGAAGCCATATTTCTGAAGTTCTGACGAGCTTGCGGAGACGAGAGTCTTATCTCCGACGTTATCAGCACCTATCAACTGCATCCGAATGTACTTATTACTTTTTCGTACGACCACGCGATTTTTCCGGCTGAATAACAGCTTCAACCTTCTGCGATAGTCAGTCTTACCCTCGCGTCTCCTTCTAAACGGGACGCGATATGTCGGGCCTCTTGCTCTTCCCATTTACTGTGCGGCCTCCTTTGATAGCAGATCATTAGCAGTTATATAGTCATTCAGATGAGCGACGTTTCTGAATTCGCCACCGTTTGCTTTGTTATATAACCTTCGATAGGTAGTTTTATCCATAAAGTCCCCATCACGAAGCTCTTTTAATCTCCTTCGTAACGCACGAATCTTCGTAATCCACTGCTTTTTCCTGCTATCTCTTGCACCTTTAGCGCCCTTTCTGGATCCGTGTCCCTTTCTGCGACCGAGCGCCTTTTGCGTGGCACGGACGCGCGCACGAGCTCTGCTCACGCCTTTTTTCTGCTTTAGCGTGATAGCGCCTTCCTCAATCAAACCTCGGATGTCTTCTCGTGTGATGGCTTCCGCAACATCCTCCGAAGCTTCCGGATCTATCCAAACGCGTCCTTCGCCCACTTTCAATACCTGCGCTGCAATCCTTTTCTGTTTTGCTAGATTTACCATTGCTCCTTATCCTTACTCCTTCCTTCTATGTTTCTATTCTATATATTATTTTACCGTCGGTACTAATAAGGTATCAGCGCCCTTTCTTACTATACCTATCTTACCTATATCTTCTTTTAATGATCCAAGAGCCTCCTCTACGGAAGGAAACGGTTCAATGCCCCAGGCAGATAGAAGCTGAGGATCGAGATCAGAGACGATAGACAAGCGAACACGAGTCATTACTTTTCTCATGTAGTACGCTTTATGACCGCCGAGCACAAAGTTGGTTCTGACAGCCTCAGCAGCTTGTTCATAGCTTGCATGTTCGTGCATCCAGTCTTCGAAATATGGATCTCCCATGCCTTCTTTGCATTCAGCGACTAAAATTAGATCCCCGCCAGGCGCTACTGCGCGGTAGCAGTTCTCGATCGCTTTGGAAGCTTGATAGAGGTTTCGGTCTTTTGGGAACCCGCCAGCACTTACGACTAAAACGTCAAAAACCTCATGAATATCACGGCAGAACAAGTCTTTAGCTACTTCAACACCCCTCTGAAAAACCGCAGTCATCTCTCCTGCGTATGCATCGACAATAGCGCCCTCACCCGTAGCGATAATGTTCAGGACGAAATCAGGTGGACAAAAGGATGCAGCTTCAGTCATATCCAAATGCACTGGGTTGTGTTCGAGGTTCGCCGTCCGTGCATGCTCATTGATCAAGAGCGCATGGTTCTTTTGTATGGTCGCACGCGACGATACCCCCGGCAAAATGCTTTTTCGGCCGCCGCCAAACCCGGCATAGTAATGTAAGGTTATATCACCTGTCAGGATCTTCACATCTGCGTCCTCGTAGTTCTTGTTCACCTTCACAGGAGTGCCTCGAGTTGTCGTGCCCACGTAAATAAGATCTGACGCATCACAGTCGTGTATTTCAATGCGATAGTGACCAACATAGTTACCCAAGATCTTTTTTAAATCCGCTTCTGTTGGCGGCTCATGCGTACCACAGGCAACAAGTAGTGAGATCTGTTTGTTATACTCTTCGCCGATCTCTTCCTTTACGGCATCCAGCATTTGCACCGTCGGGGTAGCGCGCGTGTGGTCGTCAACGACAATAACGATCTTCGCGTCCTTTTTCGCAGCCACAATCTCACGGAGCCGTTTTGTGCCCAGAGGGTTGCTCAAGGCTCGTGTTATCACAGCGCGGGGATTGATACTTTTACCTCGCGGACGCTCTCCTTCTTCAAGATCTAACACTTCCGCATCAACCTTAACCTCAATCTGCGTGTTTCCGTAGGGTATTTGTATAGTAGTCATGGTGTGTGAAGCAGAACCAAGCATCTACTCTGCAGTAGAATTATTGGAACTACACGCAAAAGAGTCTTTGTTGACGGAGGGGTCTAAGGGGGGAAGCTACTATCTCCACAAGAAATACAGGGGTGTCTGGGGTTGGGGCTCACGTTTGTTGTATTGCAACCTACCTGTAGAGAAGCGAGGAAGAGCGTGCTTATACCAAAGGCTTCGGCTGTTTATCTTCCGGGAGCACGGGCAATAGCATAGTGTTCAGCAGCAGAGGGCTCTCAACTTCTTTTGCACGCTCTAGCAGCAGCGCCTTGCCGACGCTCGTGAGCGCGAATATCGGGATGGCCGTGCCCGCCTGAACCAGCGCCTTTTCTGCTGCCACGGCTCGTATGTGCGGCGATGCACACGCGGTCACGAGATCGGCGAGTTCACATAATGCTACAGCATCGTCTCGTGAGATACCGGTAAGATGGACAGCGAAGATTACCGTGTGCTCGCTGAGTGCTCTGCACCGCTGTGCGTTTTCTACGGTGGCCACCGTAACGCCCACCGTTTTATGGCCAAGGTCAAGCGCCTTCTGCACGCCTGCGACCTGATCAATCCTCGGGGGGTCCAAGACCACCCCTCCTTTTGCCTTCAGCTTCGTTATCAGCCCTTCTATAGGTGAAGTCTCCACGACACCGCTCAATCGCGCGCCTATTCCCTGCACGAGTGTAGGATTGGCCGTTATTACCGTGCCTGCGCCTTCGCAAACCGTTACGGTACCGTCAAGCAACCCGCTGCGGAGCCCGGACATAAATGTCTCAGAAGCGCCGAACCCGACGAACGTGTCCATCTCCACGATCCGTTCGGGTGTGCAGAGCCCGAAATCGCGTATCCGGAATTCAATGTTCCCCCGAACCTCTTGCTCGTTCATCTCACGTATGCCGCGCATCTTGTCCCAGAGACGGCAATACCTGACCCTCGGCTCTCCGACTTCAACGACCTTACCGTCTTCCACGACCACTCGCGTCTTCCCCAAACATTCAAAAACGTGACGTTCTTTCTTCATTTTTTGTTACAGTTTACGTTCTCTCTTGCACTGACTTTCTTACTTACAAAATTGCAGGACCTTATTGTAATGGAATCTTTTGAGAAAAGTTAAAGACGTTACAACCAATTAGCTTTACCATTAATGCACCCCTCCGATTCTCATGTTATCCAAACCAACCAGCAAATGAAAGTACAATTGACCAAGGACACGAAGTTCGCGATTGAAACGGCAGCAGAAGAGCCCTACCTATCCATCAACAGGGAAAACGGCATAACCAAGGACGCCTTCCTGGCACTGCTTGCGGAGATTGATGGTTTTATCCCTGAGTTCGAAGCGGCACTGGGGCTGAGCGGTGCAGAAACGTGGATAGGGGAACGCTTGCATGAAGTGGTCCTGGCGGGGCGAACAACGGTCGAGCGGCATCTGACGAAGCAGTACTTCTCGGAGTTTGATATAAGGTCCGATACTGCACATATTTTGGTAGAGAATTACGAGACGGTAAAGACGCGGGTGGGCCTCATAAAAACCGGTTATCGCGCGTACGATTTCGGCGTTCTACGGTTCTTGCTTACCCGGCTGGTTCATGAGGATACGCATTCGCATCTCCATAAAACCGAGTATTCGGCGTTGTTCGCCGAGCTTGCGGACAGAACGAAGGCATTAATAGAGGCGGAAAGGCCTTCGGGGCACGTAAAGATAAGGCAGCTCCCTTTGGAACTCACTGCGCCTATTTATCTCAAGGAGCGGGAAGAGGTGGTCGCACGGAAGCTGCAACGCTTTGCGATCAATGCGTATCTAAAGGCGCATTACGAACGCGATCCGGAGCGGTATGGGCTATTAGGTGTGCCACTGTTCCTGCCGCCGCATCCGACAGTCGTGGTAGAGCTAAAGCGAATAGCCGGGGGTGGCGTGGACTTCAAGAACGGGTTTTTGAGTACGTACCGGAACATACTGCGTGAATATGTGCGTGAACTCGCTACGAGCGAAACGGGTATTTATGAAGAAGCACGGGGTTATCTACACTCAAGAACAGAAGAGCTAAACGCACTGGCGAAGCGATGCTTGGAAGGCGATTATACCGGTTTGAAGACGATAGAGCGGGAGGTTGTCTGGAGACCGGGTCACGGCATGAAGTTCTAGAATCACGGAGGAGCGAAGCGAAATGGATGTCAGAAGTATCCTTTTTGAGCGAGGCATAAGACCTACAAGGAGTTTGGGGCAGTATTTCCTGGTTGATGACGACGTGGCCGCGCGAATGGTAGAATATGCAGGCTTAGAGCTGGGGGAGGTGGTGCTGGAGATCGGCGCGGGTGTAGGGAGCCTTACAGAAAAACTGAATCAACGCGCGAAGAAGGTGTACGCGGTGGAGAAGGATAGTGGACTGTGTGCACTGTTACAGGAGTGCTACGAGCGTGAAAACAGCAATACAGAGGTAATCGAATGCGATATCATGAAGTTCGAGCTGCCAGAATTTGACAAAGTCGTTGCGAGCATACCGTTCCTGTTGTCCTCGCCGATCACGTATAAATTGCTGCTCCGGGAGGCGGGCTTCGGGCTCGCGGTGCTGTTGTATCAGAAAGAGTTTGCGCAGAAACTGGTGGCGACGCCCGGATCGAAGTTATACGGGCGGTTATCGGTGATCTCGCAGGCGCTTGCAGAGGTAGAGATCATGAAGATCGTGCGTCGCGATGCATTTTTTCCCCCGGCACCGGTAAAAGGAGCAATTGTGCGATTGCGAGATAAAGAAACTCAAATAGGAGATAAACAGGCGTTTTTCGAGTTCGTTACTGTTGCGTTTGATCAGAGGCGGAAGAAGATGAGGACAATATTTAAAAAAACGCGGTTAGGGTGTTTAACGCTTGCGGCAATGGATAAGCGACCGGAGGAGTTACGCCCGGAGGAGTTTGTTAAATTGGTGGAGTATTTTTGAGCGGCCTTGGGCGTTTAAACACCCAGCACTAATCGAAGCGTGTTGCGCACGGCAGGTGCGAGCCCGATAACAAGAAGCGCTAGCAGAACGATATTCTTCAGCTCTATCTCCTCGACATCCTCACGGAATTGCGTATCCAGCACGTACAAGATCGGGACGAGTATCCCGAACTTAAGGGGGAACATGCCGGCTGCGGTGCCGGTATACTCGACGATGAGCCCTTCGATTACGTGCTTGCCAGTATATCCGAGCATGTCAATCCCTAGAAACGAGGAAGAGGCGTCGAGTAGATGTGCAGCTAACACCGCAATATTCAGCTTCTCTGTGAGGAACTGGATGCCGAAGTGCGCGGAAATTGCGTATATTGTACCGACAAGCATGCCGGCAATGCCGATAACGGCGAAGAGTACCCAGCCGACCGCTACGTGTACATAGCTCAATAGTACCGCCAGGTTTGCGATACACCACAGCACGCCGAGCAAACCGAAAATAAGCGTGTAATCGTATGTTTTCAATCGCTTCAAGTGGGTTGCGGTCACCGACAGCAAGAGCAGCGCGAGGCAGCAGAAGAACACGACAAAGAAGATGAGAGGTGTAATCAGGAAGTAGCTCAGGGGCGGTGAGAACAACTCGGCGTCTTCCATTACCCGCAGGCTCGCGCCGACCACGATGTACGACGATACCGCGGCGATAAACCGGTGATTTATATCTATCTTGAGCCGCTTCAGTAATCTGAAGGTCAGAAAGAGAAAAAAGACGAGTACGAGCGCCCACGTGAGGGTATTTACCGGATTATAGCCAGTATCATGGGTTATGGGATGGATATAGTAGGTCTCGATAAAGTGTCGCAGTGCTTCGGTCATTATCTGTAAAGGAACATTAGGATGAGAGATGGAAAAGGTTAATTAATTCCTTGCCTTGATTCATACTACAAGGGACCTCAAAACAAAGAAACGACCTGTATGTAGAGTAGACTTTGTGAGGTTCATCCTCTAGATACCATGCCCATCAATATCCCCACCCTGCATCCAATAGAAGAGATAAGAGCAGAAACGGGTAATGTCAAAACGTTCACCGTCTACGCAGAGGAGATTGAAAAGGAGAGTCAGCCGGGGCAATTCGTTATGGTCTGGGATCCCGGTGTGGATGAGATACCGATTTCAATTGCTTCTGTATCGGCAGCAGGGACGTTGGAACTGGCGATTGCGGACGTCGGTGACTGCTCGCATAGCCTGCATCAGAAGCAGGTGGGCGATCTGGTAGGCTTAAGAGGGCCTTACGGCACGAGCTTTACACTTAACGGTAAACGGATCTGCATGGTCGCAGGCGGCTACGGCGCGGCACCGTTGCGGTTCGCCGCCGAACACGCGCGTGCAGTTGGGACAGAAGTCGTGGTTCTGGAAGGCGCACGGTGTAGTACCGATCTGCTTTACCTCAACGAATTCCGCAAGATTGGTTGCGAGGTACGCGAGTCAACGGAAGATGGCTCTCAAGGTTTTTGCGGTATGTGCACGGAGTTATTTGAGGCGTTGTTGGCATCCGGTGAACATTTCGATCAGGTATTGACCTGCGGGCCGGAGCTGATGATGACGCGCGTGTGCGAACTTACGCGACGAAGAAGAATCCCTACGCAAGTATCGGTAGAGCGCATCATAAAGTGCAGCTGTGGCGCCTGCGGTGCCTGCGATCTTGGCGGCTATCGCGTGTGTAAAGACGGTCCCGTATTTAATGCGGAAACGCTTGAACAAACGGAATTTGGACGATGGAAACGCGAGAAGAGCGGTAAACGCATTCCTATCGCTCCAACAGCAGTAGCGGAAGAATTGGATTTTGTATCAACGCCGCCTTTACCATTAACGCCTGAGTACGAGCCGTTGTTAAAAACCGAAGTCTGCGGGATCGAGTTCCCCAATCCGATCATGAACGCGGCGGGCTTCGGCGTTTCTGGAATGTTATTGTACCGCTATGCAGCGGCAGGTGCGGGCGCGGTGGTAACCAAATCGATAGGTTTGGTCGAGCGTGACGGCTATCCGAACCCCACCTTTATCGAACTCGCACCGCGGAGTTACGTGAACGCCATGGGGCTCCCGAATCCAGGAATACAGAATTTCAAGCCGGAGCTCGAGGATGCAACATATGCCCATGTGCCCATTATACTGAGCATCTTCGGCAAGAGCGTGGAGGAATGCCGCGACGTGGCAAGGATCGCACGTGAATACCCGGTAGACATGATCGAATTCGACGCTTCATGCCCGCATAGTGAGTTCACCGCGATTGAGAACAAGCCGCAACTGCTGAGCGAGATCGTAACGGCGATAAAAGCGATTGTGCACCCGAAGCCAGTGTCCGTGAAGATCTCACCGAACATCGGCGCGCCCGTCGGATTGGCGTTGACCGCAGAAAAGGCGGGCGCAGATGCGATCACCGCTATCAACACGGTGATAAACAGACCGGTAGAAGAAACGCTTGAGGTGCCGTTTCTGGGGAATCCGTTAGGTTACGGCGGTAAGTCGGGTAAGGATCTGACGGTCGGCGGGAAGCAGATCGTTTACGAGCTCTATCGTGAATTGAAGATACCGATCATAGCGGTTGGCGGGGTCTTCACCGCGCAGGACGTTATCGACTACGCGCGGAATGGTGCTTCACTGTTCCAGATCGGGAGCGCGCTCGTTAGCGAAGGTATCGAGTTTTTTCCACGGGTGAAGCAGGAGTTGAAGGAGTACCTACCGGTTCATGGATATACAAACTTAGGCGAGATAGTGGGGGAGGCACATCGAAGGTGAATTATGCCTGTGATATGGTTTCGGGATGTACATAATCGGCAGATCCGGCTAGTAGAAGAGCGGCGGAAGCATTTCGAGATTGAGCATCCAGAGATGGTCGGGCAGCTCGAAAAAATACATGAGACCTTGCTCGTCCCAGATCGGATAGTCAGCTCACGAACAGATCCAGAAGTAGAACTCTTTTATTGTCGCTATGATGTCACTCCGGTCTCCCAAAAATATTTATGTGTGGTTGTTAAAGTTGTAAATAACGATTTGTTCGTTGTCACGGCGTATTTTACGATACGGTAAAGCGAGGCAAGACACTATGGGAAAAGCGATAAACGTTTGGTTCGACAGCGAGGGGGACTACCTTGAGGTTGTCTTTGAGCGCAGAAAAGGATATTTCAGGGAGACGGAGAACGATGCGGTGATGGAGAAAGTTGATGAGGAAGGGAACGTTATCGGTTTCTCAATCCTCAGAGTGAGTGCATTGAAGGAACGGAAGCCGATTTCCGTGCTTCTGCGGTGAGCCATAACCAACAGCTTAGCCGATAGTTTCCAGGAGTTCTCTCATCGTTCGCTTACATCCGCCGCGAGTTCTTTGCGCTCCTTCTCAAACTCCGTAACCGTCGTCTTCGCGAATTTCGGCAGCTTCAGCGCAGTCACCAAGTCAGGGACGGGTTCGCCATTCTTACCCACGATATCTTTTACGTTCATACGCGTATCACCGTATAGTAATTTAATATTCCGGCTATTTTAGTTTTTGTGAGGCTTAAGAAGGATTTAAAGGAGCATCTTGACACTAACGGCTATCAAAACATCGGGGAAGTGGTCGGAGAGGCGCATCGGAGATAACAGAAACATTTAAGTAATACTACTTTTTTAGCTATACTGTTTCACTAATAAAATGAACAAACCTTCTGAGGAAGATTCAGAGCAAAGAGTCAACCCATCAAGCGAAGGCGAGCCCGATAAAGCAGTAAAAGATCCTGATAAACGTAGCATATCAAAGAAAGTTCTTGCGGGAGCTGTTATCATAGCCGTCGTAATCGGAATAGGAAGCGTGATTTATTACAATAACTTGGCATCTGAGGAAACACCAGCACACCAACAGAATCCAGATAGTCCTTTAATTACTGAAAGTCCCCCACCAACAATCACCTCAGAGCCAACACCAACAATTACACCAGAGCCTATACCTACTCCAGGACTCTATGAACGTCCGCCTGAAGGTGTGATTCCAGGAAACAAAGCGGAAATTGTAGATTATTCTGAAAGAGCAGTTGAGCTTGCTTATGAAAGACTTAAATATCCAGCAGAAGATCCTAGACATGTTGAGGCAGAGAACATTGGACGTGATTGGATACATTGGGCAGTACAAGGTGTTGCAGAAAGAGGTTTTTTAGAGGATGATGTTGTTGATTTGCTCAATACTCTTGATGGATACTTATACGATGGATGTTATGAAGAGAGAAAAAAGAAGGTAGATATGGAAGGTAGCCACAAAGCATTAGCTCAAGATTTGAAGAATGATAAAAAAAATGCTCAACAGAATTTGGAAGGAAGATGTTATGTAATTTTTGAAGTTTCTCCAGGGGCTAGGTGTTAGCTGATTGGATTATTTGTTGCGGATAAATAAAAACCAGAGCAATAAGCCTTTCAATAAACACAATAATAATAGCAGCAATGGCATTAATAGTTCTTATTGTTTTAGTAGCAGTTTTTACAGGCCAAAGCAGGAAAGCAGTTATAACATTTGAGGACTGCGCGAGCAGGGGTGGGACGTGTAAAAAGCCTAAAGATCGTGGAGGAGCAAAACCGCTCCCTATTCCCCCAGCAGATCTCGTTGCTCAGCAACCTTCACGTTCGCCACAAACGATCGAGCGACAAGAGGATTCGCCGCTTGTTCAGGAAAGCCCAACGCTACCAGAACGCGTCTGCACAGTTCCGCATCATTAGAGACCAGCGAACGATCGTCATCTACAACTCTGATAACCGCTTCGTGGATGCGTTGTAAATATCGCAACCCTTCGTCCATCTGCTGGTGTACTTGAGCACCATCACGCGGATCGTCCCATGAGGATAACAGGACCTTAACGCCGTCAATGCCCATCAATGTCTTTAGCGACGCGACGGACGCCAGCACGTCATCGTAAATGGGCAACTCACCCGCGAGCGGGATGGCATCGCCGGAGAAGAGCGCGTGGTCCGCGTGTAGTACGAGCGAGATCGACCCGTTTGAATGCCCCGGCGTGTGGAGCACGTCCAATCGGAGGCCGTCCCCGAGATCAATGACATCGCATTCCTCGAGGATACAGTCAACCGCCACGGAGCCCCCGACAAGCGACTGGAAGTTCGGAATCGGGCGCTCCTTACACTGCAGCTCAACATCTTCGATCCAGGCCATATCGTCGGGATGCGCCGCCACGATACAGCCCTTAGCCTCTTTTAGCGCTCGCGTTGCGCCTATATGATCCGGGTGCGCATGCGTTTGCACGATCATGGCTATATCCTCAGGCATTCGACCCGTGCTCCGCACATAATCGAATAGCACGCGCTCCGAACCGGCCACGCCACAGTCAATGAGACAGATCTGCTCTACGCTATAAATGAGATACGCGTACACGAACCGATCGACCGGTATACCCGAAAAGCTCCTCACCTGGAACGGAATCTTTATCGCATGAATATGCTCGGTAACCTGCATTTCTTCTTCCTCCCTCCCCATCTAATCTAATATTAAAGGAAAGTCAACCTAAAAGAAATCAGTTAGTGTCTTTTGATTCTTTGTTTCTACCTCGTCGGCTACCGCGCTTTTTTCTTCTAGCTCTGATTCTCGCGTTTTCGGGTGTTTTTCTTCTGCCTCATCTGCCTCGTTAACGTCAGCCTTAACGGTACGCTCTATTCTCGTTACACGTTCCGTTCCTCGTTCCGTTGCTGTTGCGGTAAGCGCATTCTGGTAGATCTGCTTCGCGTTCTCTTTGCCGGTATCGCCCAACAGGAACGCGATCTGCGGTACGTCCAGGTGCAACGACGCCGTTATCTCAGTGGCTTTTCTCCCGTCCTTAAAGAAGACTGGTAAGAACGGCACGATAAAAAAGAGCGCGTAGCTCTGGGGCACCTTGCTATAGCGCGCTATCTTTCTCGCGAGTTCGTCTTGTACGGGCCCTGATTTCCGCGCCTCGCCTTCCGGAAGCTTCGCTCGGAACCACGGCGACTGGAAATAGCGCGGTTTGCGTCGTTCCCATCCGTTTTTCTTCTCTGCATGCAGCTCTTTTGCGGAAAGCACGCTACCTGCCATTAAACTGGATGCATAGCGCCAGAACTTGTAATTCTCGCGCCGTCGCACGCGTCCTAAAAACATGTCCGCCCTGCTCAGGTACCGCAAACCGTGCATGAAACTTTCGTCATCGTACTCGTATGAAAAATTCTTGTAGACCCACTGGATACTCTCCTCTGGTGTCTTGTCAAGGCTGTAAAGCGCGGAAAGCGCCTCTTGCAGCTCGTAGCGCTCAACACCGTAGATCAGCTTCAAAACGCCGAAAATGTCCTCCTCTCTATCTCGATCGTCGGTCGCTATATCCTCTTCACGGATTCGCTGCATGCCTGATCCAGCGAGTGACAGCGCCTGCAGGTCATTGATCGCGGACCGCAAATCGCCATGCGCGTTCTTCGCCAGACTGATCAGAGCACCATCTTCTATATCGAGTGCCGCCTGCTCGCTTATCTTCTTCAGCAAGCGGAAGACCGTGCCTGGTTTTATACGATGGAACGCAATAACCGTGCACGTACGCAGTAAACCCTGTCCCATTCCGTATTTGTCGTTTGCCGTAAGGATTATCGGCTGCGTGCTCTTTTTCACGATCTCTGTTATCGCCCTCGTGCCACCGCGGTCCTCATTACCATGCAGGTTGTCCGCCTCGTCCAGAATGATCAAGCGCGTCGTGTGACTGAACGTCGTGCTCGTAGACGCGGGACCGACGATATCTTTTATCACGCCCGCACTGCGCTTATCCGATGCGTTTAGCTCGATTACCTCCCAACCCTTCTCGGACGCAAGAGCGTACGCCGCGGACGTCTTACCACAACCTGCGGGGCCGTGGAGAACAGCAGCCTTCTTCGACTTCGGCCTATTTATGCCGTCTGCCCATTCGCGCAACTCCTCTATTGCCTGCTCGTTACCAACGACCTCTCGCAACCTCGTTGGGCGATATTGCTCGGTCCATTCCAGGCTGCCCTTTTCCATTTACTATATCATTGGCCAAGTCGGCTTAATATCTTTCGTTCTGCCAGAAAAAACAGAAAAAATTCTTATTTAAGAAGAGGGCATTCCAAAGTAGAGCAGCAATGAGTGAGGATAAAAAGAGGCGGGAGAAGGAAAAGGCAGCAGAAGCCGCGTCCGCTTTGATAAAAGACGGTATGGCGGTGGGTCTCGGTACGGGATCTACAGCAGAACTCGCGATACGGAACATCGGTAAGAGGATAGAAGAGGAAGGACTCAGGATCGTTGGCGTTCCCACTTCGTTGAGAACAGAAACGATCGCAATAGAATGCGGCGTCCCGCTTACCACGCTCTCCGAGCATCCCGATTTGGCTATCTGCATCGACGGCGCGGATCAGGTAGATGCGCACATCAATTTGCTCAAAGGGGGCTGGGGCTCGCATACCAGGGAGAAGATCGTCTCGTATGCAGCGCAGAGGCGAGTTATCTGTGTCGAAGAGGAAAAAGTAGGAGAGCAGCTCACTAAGCCGGTGCCTTTGGAGGTTTTACCCTACGCGGTGAAAGTGGTAGAGAAACAGGTGAGAGAACTCGGGGGCACACCGGTTTTGAGGCTTGACGGAAGTAGAGGCGGCTACTTCGCTACGGAACACGGCAATCTCGTAATCGACGCGGATTTCGGCGCTATTCGCAACCCGGAAGAGATGAATGTCGCGCTTTCCTCTGTCGTTGGCTCCGTCGAGCATGGGATATTTACAAATGCTACTGAGGTCTATGTAGGAACTGAAAAAGGGGTTAAGGTATTAAGGAGAGACTAGATTAAACATAAAGAGAAGAGAGAGGCCGAAAAGATGAAGTTGTTGGTAAGCCCGAGAGATTTGGAGGAGGCGAAGTCGGTGATTCGTGGGAATGCGGATATTGTAGACGTGAAGAATCCCAAGGAGGGTTCTTTGGGCGCTAATTTCCCCTGGGTCATCAGGTCGATCAAGGAACTGGTGGATAAGGAAGGCGGCAATGGCATGGAGATGAGCGCGGCGATCGGGGACTTTTATTACAAGCCGGGAACGGCGTCTCTGGCTGCTTTGGGCGCGGCGTCCGTCGGTGCCGATTACATCAAGATCGGGCTCTTCAGGATAAAAACGCGGGAAGAGGCGATCGATCTGCTGAGCGGCGTGGTAAAAGCAGTGAAAGGTTTCGATCCGACAAAGAAAGTGGTTTCCGCCTTCTATTCTGATTATAAACGAATCAATTCGATCTCACCGTTTGAAATCGCCGAAATCGGTAAAGAAGTGGAGATCGACGTCTCAATGGTGGACACGGGCATAAAGGACGGCAAGACCACCTTCGAGTTCCTCAGCGAGGATGAGCTGACGACGTTCGTCTCGGAATCGAAGGCGCTTGGATTGGAGACCGCCCTTGCGGGTTCGTTCACCTTCGAGGATATACCCGCGATAAAACGGATCGCACCGGATATACTCGGCGTTCGCGGCATGGTCTGCGGCGGCGATAGAAACTCTCAGGTGCAAGAGGAGTTGGTGACCGAACTGCGAAGGAAAGTTTCGGAGTAAGTACGTTTGGTGGGGTGGGCACAGGTAAGTAAACGTTGAATAAGGTACGTGATGATAAAAATGGCTAATACGGAAATAAAGGATCGAAAACTCTCGAACAAAGAATTAAGTGAGCTAACGACAGGTTTGCTCAACTTCGGCGACATGCTCATTATGATGGGGAAGCTGACGAAGCTGGAGAAAGAACTGAGTGGCTTGGATGAACTTATGAAGCGGCTCTTCCAATCGGACAACCGCGATTTGTTCACGGTAATGGAGGCCAATCCGGAATTGATGGATCAAGCCTCGGCTCTCATGACGAAATGGAAGCTGCTCGAGGATAAAGATCCCGCGAAACTCTCGCCTGATGAGCAGATCGAGGTAGGAGAGAGCTTTAAAGGGTTTGCCAACGTGCTTAACCAGATTATCAGTAGTGTCGCAGAAGAAAAGACGCTGTCAGAATAGAATAGACCGACTTGCTGTTATCAGCGTACCACGTGAACCGACGTCGCTTTGAAGGTTGCGTAGACGTCATCCCCTTTTTGCAGCCCTAGATCCTCACGGGATTGCTTCGTGATAAGCGCGACAAGCCTGGTGTCCAGTTTCACCCGAGTTACCGCGCCCATATCCTGCAGCTCAAGAATGCGTGCTCGCAAGACGTTTCGCGCACTGCTGCCGTCCTTGTTCCGGGACAAGATGATGTCCTCGGGTCGAACGAAGATCTTTACTGCCCCATCAGTATACTCGGAGACGGCACAGATGGGTCCTATCATATCCCCGTCTATCTCTGCGATACCGCCCTCGTTTTGGCGAATAACCCCGTACAGTATATTCTCCATGCCCACGAAATCAGCCAATTCCTCGTTCAGTGGCTTATGAAAAATCTCCTGTGGCGTGCCCACCTGCACGACCCGGCCCCGCATCATCACCGCGATGCGATCCGCGAGCAGCATCGCCTCCGTCTGATCGTGCGTCACGTGCACCATCGTGATCCCGAATTCCGCCTTTACCCGTTTCAGCTCCTCACGCATGTAATCCTGCGTCCGCCGATCCAAAGCGGAGAGCGGCTCATCTAATAGGAGTATCGAGGGCTCGATCGCAATCGCCCGCCCGATCGCCACCTTCTGCTGCTCGCCGCCGCTCAGCGTGCCGGGATAGCGATGCGCGAGATGCGCGATGCTCAACCAGTCAAGGATTTCTCGTACTCGCGTGTGGTTCGCTTCCGTCGCGCCCGCCTTCTGCACCCGCAGCCCGAAGAGGATGTTCTGCTCCACGGTCATGTGTGGGAAGAGCGAATAATCCTGGTAAATGAATCCGATGCCCCGCTTCTCCGAGGGGACGTAGGTAACATTCCAGCCTTCAATCCAGATCTCGCCGCGATCGGGGATGTAGAAGCCTGCGATGGTTTCGAGCAGTAACGTCTTGCCCGCGCCCGTGGGGCCGAGAATAACGAAATATTCGCCCTGTTTCACCTCCAGATTGATCTCCTGCAGCTTGAACTCCTTCCAGTCCTTGTACACCTCCTTCACCCAAATCATCGCTTCCTCCATCGCGGCAGCCGCAGCACTATAAAAATCACCAGACAGATCGAGATGAGCAGCACGGAAATCGGGCGTGACACTCGCAGTCCAAACGAGGTAAATTTCTCGTAAATTAAAATCGGCGCGGAGATCGGGTGATATGCGAGAATGAGAACGGCCGAGAACTCACTGATCGCGCGGCCCCAGGTGAGTATCGCCCCGCTCAAGATCGACGGGAAGGCGAGCGGGAAGGAGATCTCGCGGAACGTCCGCCAATGCGAGGCACCCAAAGAGCGTGCCACATTCTCCAATCGCGGATCTACCTCTTTAAAACCCTCTCGCGCCGTGTCGACGAGATACGGGAGGCTCATGAAAAGCATCGCTACCACAATCCCCAGGTACGCATCCGTAACGACAATCCCCAGCGATCGCAGCGGCGCGCCAATCACCCCGTACCGCATAAAGACCCCATAGAGCGCAATGCCCGCGACGACGTGCGGGATCATCAGCGGGATATCCACGATGCCCTCAATGACGCTCTTGCCCCAGAAATTCTTCCGTGCGAGGAAATAGGCCAGCGGCACGCCGAAGACGAATGCAACCAGCGTCGCGGCAAGCGCCATGGAGATGCTTATCCAGATTGATTTCAGTACCACTGGGTCCACGGCGACTGCGATCAACCCTGAGAAGTCCTCCGCCTGCTTATAAAACATGTTTCCCAGCGTGATCACAACGAACGCGACGAGAACGGAGCCTAACAGGAGCGAGAAGATAAAGATCTTCTCCCTCTTTACCTGCTCCCATGTCCAGCTCGAGAAGATTTTCATTGTGCGCGGCCTCACTCTACTATTTCTTTCGTCATCAGAGCACTAAGCTCTTCCGGCAGATGCTCTATCATATCAGCTTCAGTAAATGCCTGATCCCTTGCATACCATCTGGCTATCCCGTCGGAGCAACCCTAAAAATAAAAGAGGAGGGAGAAACCTCTCCCTCGGAACCAGTTTAGTAAGGGACGAATCCTTCACGCCATCTTCTTGCGAAGCACCATGTAGGCGATGGTTAACAAGCCCGCAATAGCGAAGATCGCTTCGAAACCGGGCTCTTCTGGCGTTGCGGTGGGCATTGGGCTCGCTTCAGGCGTCGCTGTTGAGCTGGGTGTAGGTGTGGGTGTGGTTTCCATCTCCACCAAGTCCAGAAGCTCAGCAGGGACCTCGCCGCTGCCCGCGGGTGGCACGATGGGTGGCTGCCCGTTGTCCGTAAAGATCTGCTGGCCTGATTCGCCGATGACGAATTTCACGAACTCCATACCCCCTTCCGGATTATCAGCAACCGATGGTACTGTTATCCCGTACACGACCGGTGCTCCTGTCTGGACGCTTCCAGACGCGAGCTCAACCTGGACCTTCTTGTAGGTGTCTGCATATTCCACCGCGCTCAGATCGATGCCCAGCGGGAGATCGACGAACGCGAGATTGTGTTGCACGGCTACGCTCCGGTACTCAAAGGCATAGTCCAGCCCGCCTTCCTCCACAAAGGCCACCAGCTCGACCGACTTCGGGCGTATGTCTGCCTTCTCGGTGTTCGGCTGCAGATCCTCAGGCGTCGTTATGTAATAGGTTCCATCCGCTTCCTCACGGACCGTGATCGCTGTATTCGCAAGGATAAGATCATCAAAGATCTGATCATCGCCGTAATTGAACTCTGCGAGCTGGAAGACCATGACTGATCGATAGCCACAGGGGTCATCGTTCGGATTCGAGAACCCGAAGA